>CAJASG010000417.1 GCA_903944555.1 uncultured beta proteobacterium | reverse complement strand
TTCTTGCGGCAGGTTCCGTGATCATGGGGGTGCACCACAATCAGGATATCCGCTGGATGGGTGGCTTGCGGAAGTACATGCCCATCACTTGGATCACGTCGTTGCTGGGTTCCTTAGCTTTGATCGGTACACCGCTGTTCGCCGGTTTTTATTCCAAGGACAGTATTATTGAAGCCGTGCATGAGAGTCATCTGGCTGGTGCTGGGTTTGCTTCCTTCGCTGTGTTGGCTGGTGTATTCGTGACGGCGTTTTATTCATTCCGCATGTATTTCCTCGTGTTCCATGGCAAGGAGCGTTTCGACCAGAATCCAGATGCACACCATGGACATGATGACCATCACGGACATGGCGATCACCACGCACCCCATGAATCACCATGGGTCGTAACGCTCCCCTTGATTCTGTTGGCGATTCCGTCGGTACTGATTGGGTACTTCACGATTGAACCAATGTTGTACAGCGACTTCTTCAAAGGAGCGATTTTCATAGACCACGAAAAACATGCTGCCATGGAGGAGTTGGCGCACGCCTTTCACGGTCCGGCCCAGATGGCGTGGCATGCACTGACGACGCTGCCATTTATGCTGGCTGTCGCAGGTGTCGCGACTTCCTACTACATGTACATGGTCAACCCGGCGCTACCCGCGGCTATCAAGGCGCGCGTTCAACCAATCTACACCCTGCTGGAGAATAAGTATTACCTTGATTGGATCAATGAGAATATCTTGGCGCGTGGCGCACGGGCTCTTGGTACTGGATTGTGGAAGGTCGGTGACCAGACGTTGATTGATGGCGTGTTGGTGAACGGTTCCTGGAAGATGGTGGGTTGGATTTCTGATGCTGTGCGCAAATTGCAGTCGGGGTATCTATACCACTATGCCTTCGCGATGATATTGGGCATCTTCGTGCTCATGACGTATTTTGTTTGGCTCAAGTAGGAGAATAAGAATATGGGATTGTTGAGCCTTGCGATCTGGACGCCAATTGCGTTTGGAGTTGTATTGTTGGCCTTGGGTCGTGACGAACAGGCGAAAGTAGTTCGTTGGGTGGCTTTGGTTGGGGCATTGGTAAGTTTCCTAGTGACCTTGCCCTTATATGGACAGTTTGACACCACAACGGCTGCGATGCAGTTTGTTGAAAAGACACCTTGGATCGAGCGATTCAATGTCAACTACCACATTGGGGTCGACGGAATTTCTTTCTGGTTCGTGCTGCTGACCGCTTTCATTAATGTGGTCGTGGTGATTGCTGGTTGGGAAGTCATAACGCGCCGTGTCAATCAGTACATGGGTGCGTTTTTGATCCTCAGCGGCCTAATGATTGGTGTGTTTTGCGCCTTGGACGGATTGTTGTTTTACGTGTTTTTTGAAGCAACGCTGATTCCGATGTACCTGATCATTGGCATTTGGGGTGGACCCAATAAGATCTATGCTGCCTTCAAGTTCTTTTTGTACACCTTGATGGGTTCCTTGCTGATGCTGGTTGCCTTGATTTATTTGTACATCAAGTCGGGCGGCAGTTTCGATATATCGCTTTGGCACGCATTGCCGCTGACCAGCGGCGCACAAACCATGCTGTTTTTTGCGTTCTTTGCTGCATTCGCTGTGAAGGTTCCCATGTTCCCGGTCCACACTTGGCTCCCGGACGTTCACGTTGAAGCACCCACGGGCGGGTCGGCCGTTTTGGCTGCGATCATGCTGAAACTGGGCGCCTACGGATTTCTGCGCTTTTCATTGCCCATCGCGCCCGACGCATCACATGAGTGGGCTTGGTTACTGATCACTCTGTCACTGATTGCTGTGGTGTACGTTGGCCTAGTGGCGATGGTGCAGCAAGATATGAAAAAGCTGGTGGCCTATTCATCCGTGGCGCACATGGGCTTCGTCACGTTGGGTTTCTTTATTTTCAACGACCTGGGTGTCTCTGGCGGCATCGTCCAGATGATTGCCCACGGTTTTGTATCTGCTGCCATGTTCCTGTCCATCGGTGTTCTGTACGACCGTATGCACTCCCGTGAAATTGCCAGCTATGGTGGTGTGGTCAACACCATGCCAAAGTTCGCCGCATTCGCATTGTTTTTCGCCATGGCCAATTGTGGTCTGCCAGGTACTGCCGGTTTCGTTGGTGAATGGATGGTGATTCTGGGTGCTGTGAAATTCAATTTCTGGATTGGCTTTGCCTCGGCCAGCGCATTGATTTTTGGAGCAGCCTACACCCTTTGGATGTTCAAGCGTGTGTACTTGGGTCCGGTAGCCAACGAACATGTGAAAGAACTTGTGGACATCAATGCCCGTGAATTCACCATGTTGGCGCTCTTGGCCGCTGCCACTTTGTACATGGGTGTGTATCCCAAGCCGTTTACCGATGTGATGGACGTTTCTGTAGCTCAGCTGCTTAAGCACGTCGCGGTTTCCAAATTGAACTGATCAAACTGAATTGAGAGACGAAAGATGATTGACAAACTCAGTTGGATTGCGGTTTACCCCGAGATTATTTTGATGGCGATGGCCTGCGTCATCGCATTGATGGACCTTGGCGTGAAGAGTGCACAGCGCGGGAAGACTTACGCGGTGACCTTGTTGACCTTGGCAGTGGTGGCCGTGTTGCAAGCCGCTTATGCATCCAATGGTGCAACTATTTATGGCTTTGGCAATATGGTCGTCAGCGACGCAATGGGCAATTGGCTCAAGTGTTTTGCGACAGTTGCGGTCATGGTCACCCTGGTGTATGGCAGGCCTTATGCCGCACACCGTGACATGCTGCGTGGCGGCGAGCTGTTTACTTTGAGTATGTTCTCGCTGCTGGGTATGTTCGTGATGATCTCCGGGAACAACCTGTTGGTGATCTACATGGGGCTGGAGTTGCTGACCTTGGCCAGTTACGCGTTGGTCGCGTTGCGTCGTGACAATGCCACTGCAACCGAGGCTGCCATGAAGTACTTTGTGCTGGGCGCGATGGCTTCAGGATTCCTTTTGTATGGCATGTCCATGCTGTACGGTGCCACGGGCTCTTTGGATATCAATGTCATTTTTAAAGAAATCAATTCCGGTTATGTAGACCACCGGGTATTGGTGTTTGGATTGGTTTTCATTGTTGCTGGTCTTGCGTTCAAGCTCGGCGTGGTTCCCTTTCATATGTGGATTCCAGATGTCTACCAAGGGGCGCCCACTGCCATCACATTGTTGATTGGTGGAGCTCCCAAGTTAGCCGCTTTCGGAATTACCATGCGCTTGCTGGTGGAAGGCATGTTGCCATTGGCCTTTGACTGGCAGCAAATGTTGGCGGTGCTTGCCGTTGGATCGCTGTTTATTGGCAACCTTGCGGCCATCGCGCAAACCAATGTGAAGCGAATGTTGGCGTTCTCCACGATTTCCCAGATGGGTTTTGTGTTGATTGGTGTGATGTCCGGGGTCGTTAATGGAAACACGCTTTCCGCTGCAAACGCCTATAGCTCTTCCATGTTCTATGTGATTTCGTATGTGCTGACGACGCTTGGAAGTTTCGGCGTCATCCTGCTTTTGTCTCGTGAAGGTTTTGAGAGTGAAGAGATCGCGGATTTTGCAGGGCTGAACCAGCGTAGCCCGCTGTACGCCGGAGTCATGGCAGTGTGCATGTTCTCCTTGGCCGGCATTCCCCCCATGGTTGGTTTTTACGCCAAGTTGTCGGTGTTGCAGGCATTGATTTCATCCGGTCAGCCGATCTACCTTGGTCTTGCTGTGTTTGCGGTGCTGATGTCCTTGATTGGTGCTTTCTACTATTTGCGTATTGTCAAGGTGATGTATTTTGATGAGCCCATTGCTGCCGGTAGCGTGTCGGCACCAATGGATGTTCGCGTTGTGTTGTGCGTTAACGGTGCGTTGGTGCTTGCTTTGGGGCTGTTTCCCAACGGGTTGATGGCTTTGTGCGCGAATTCGGTAATACAAATGTTGGGTACCTGATTTGGTCGATCTGACAGGACTCAACGACGCACACCTGGTTGAAGTCAAGCTGTCTAGCCAAGAGATTCTCAAAGGCCGTTTTCTTCATGCCTTTCGTGATTCCGTGGCTTTGCCTGACGGCACTACGGCATTTCGCGAGTACGTTGTACACCCCGGCGCAGTGATGGTGATACCGCTCCTGCAAGACGAAAGCGGTGAGTGGCGTGTTGTGCTGGAGCGGCAATTTCGCTACCCCATTGGTGAGGTTATGGTGGAGTTTCCTGCCGGGAAGCTGGATGCGGGCGAGGCTGTCAAAGCCTGTGCTCAACGCGAGTTGTTAGAAGAAACAGGTTACAGCGCGCGTCATTGGGCGCGTGCCGGGCAAATGCATCCGGTGATTTCCTACTCTACAGAGTTCATTGATATTTGGTTTGCACGTGATTTGACTTTAGGGCAACGGCATTTGGACAATGGGGAGTTTCTTGACGTGTTGACGGCAACTCCTGCCGAGTTGTTGCAGTGGTGTCTTGAAGGGAAAGTCACTGATGCAAAAACGCTGGCGGGTGCGTTATGGTTGCAGAATGTGCTTAGTGGAGCCTGGACATTGGACTGGCAAACCGCTGCCGAGCCAGGGATCCGCTGAATCCCCACGCCATGAAAGTGCTGGATCTGCAATGCGGGTATGGCCATACCTTCGAAGGATGGTTTGCCTCAGAAGAAGACTTTGTTGCACAGTGCCAACGAACTTTGGTGCAATGCCCGCTTTGTGGCGATTCTTCGATTGTCAAGAAGTTGAGTGCACCTCGGCTTCACCTTGCTGGTAAAAGGGAGGCACCTGCAGAAAAGCAGGACGCGGTATTGCAACGTCAAAATGATTCCGCAATCACAGAGGCCTGGATGGCCGTGGCGCGTCATGTGGTGGCCAACAGCACAGACGTTGGCCACCAGTTTGCCGAAGAAGCCCGAAAAATGCACTATGGCGAAACCGAGGAGCGCAGCATCCGAGGGAAAACCACCCCACAAGAAGCCCGCGCATTGGTAGACGAGGGCATCAATGTCATGCCCTTGCTTCTGCCTGAAGCGCTCAAAGAGCCACTCCAATAAGGTTCAGAGATAAAGGCCATGCAGCGCGTGTGCATGGAGAATTCGCTTGCACGTCACGGTAAACGTTGCACTGTTGAATGCGGTAGCCTTTAAAGTGGGAAATCGTTCCCTTCTCCTTTTTGATGGGAACACCACGATCAGTGCGCGCTCGGTAGGTGCTGCGGTGGCAAAAACCTCTTAGGCGCTCACATTGACAATTCGCCCGGTGGATTGGCCTTGTGCGTTGACCACAGGGGGCGCGTTCGGATTTGTTTTGAGTGCATTGCCACTTGCTGCAAATTTTTCGCTGGTTGCGCTGTACATGTCTGCCAAAAAATCTTGCGTTTTCTTGGGAACTTCAGACGTGTTGCTGTTGAGTTTTGCAGTGTAAGTAGTGTCGGCGCGCGCGTTGCGCGTGGCGATGTTGCGCACATTCTCTTGGCTCTTTTGGGCGTCAATTTCTGCCGCGTCAGCCTGGGAGCGCAAGCTTTGGGCGTTAGCCTCCGCTAAGTCTGCCTCACGTCTGGCTTGCTCCAAGCGTGCTTTTCCGAGCGCCAAAAGTGCAGTAGGCGTTGCGCTGCTGGTGGCGGTGATCGCAACCATGGTAAGAGACGTTTGTTGCCGGAGCGCGCCAGACGGGCGTCAGGCGGTGACGTTGAGCAGTCGGCCCGTGGTGTGGCCTTGGGTGTTGACCACGGGCTGGGGTTTGGGCTCTGCGGTCTTGTGGGCTTCCGGTGGCTTGGGCTTTACTTCCTGGCTCTTTGCATGCTGCGCTTGCTCGGGCCGCTTTGCAGCCTGGACCGGTTGGACCGGCGCTTTTTTCACGGTGGATACATCCATGGCGAACTCCGTAAGTTAGGCAAATTCATTCTACAAGCAGCACGCCTGGATTTCAATAGACAAAATCCAGGCGGTCATCGCATACCGGTGGGGGTCAGGCATTGAACTGCAGTGCCGCCAATCCGGCATAGACGCCACCGCGCGCGACCAGTTCGCTGTGGGTTCCTTGTTCCACCAGTTTCCCGTGGTCCAGCACCACGATCAGATCGGCTTTTTGCACCGTGGCCAAGCGGTGCGCGATCACCAGGGTGGTGCGGTCACGCATCGCCGACTCCAGCGCCGCTTGCACCATGCGTTCGCTCTCGGCATCCAGTGCGCTGGTGGCTTCGTCCAGCAGCAGTAGCGGTGGGTTTTTCAACATGGCGCGCGCAATGGCAATGCGTTGGCGTTGGCCTCCGGACAGGCGCAGACCGCGTTCGCCCAGGAATGTGTCGTAGCCCTCGGGCAAGGCCATGATGAAATCATGGGCGAAGGCGGCCTGGGCTGCGGCTTTCACTTCGTCGTCGCTGGCATTTGGTTTTCCGTAGCGAATATTCTCCAACGCACTGTTGGAAAAAATGACCGCATCCTGCGGCACGATCCCAATGCGTTGGCGCAGGGCCCCCAATGACATGTCTTGGGTGGCCACCCCATCAAGCGCAATGCGTCCCGCTTGCGGGTCGTAAAAACGCAGCAACAACTGAAACACCGTACTCTTGCCTGCTCCGCTGGGCCCCACAATGGCCACGGTTTGTCCAGGCTGAATGCTCAATGAAAAATCAGTCAACGCTGCCTGCAGGGGGCGTGACGGATAGTTGAATTGAACGGCTTCGAATTTGACCGCGCTTCCCGAAACGGGAACGGGAGCCAGCACGGGATTGGGCGGTGAAAAGATGGGGGACCGTGTACCCAGCAACTCCATCAGCCGCTCGGTTGCCCCGGCGGCGCGCAGCAAATCACCGTAGACCTCGCCCAGAATGGCGAATGCACTGGCCAGGATGATGACGTACACCACTGTTTGACCCAAATGCCCAGCCGTAATGCGTCCGGCCATCACCGCCTGGGTGCCTTGGTACAGGCCCCACAGCAGCGCGGCGGAGGTGGCAATGATGATGAATGCCACCAACACCGCGCGCGCCCGGGTGCGCCGCACCGCTGTGTCAAAAGCGTTGTCGGTCGATGTGGTGAAGCGCTTGGCCTCACGCCCCTCCGCGGTGTAGCTTTGAACGACAGGAATCGCATTGAGAACTTCCGCCGCAATGGCGCTGGAATCGGCGACGCGGTCCTGGCTGGCACGCGATAGCTTGCGCACACGTCTGCCAAACCACAAACTTGGAACCACGATCAGCACCAGCACCAAAAGGACTTGCAGCATGACCACCGGATTGGTCCACACCAGCATGCCCAACGCGCCCAATCCCATCACCGTGTTGCGCAAGCCCATGCTCAGTGACGAGCCCACCACCGTTTGCACCAATGTCGTGTCGGCGGTCAGGCGTGACAGCACTTCGCCGGTCTGGGTGGTTTCGAAAAATTCGGGACTTTGCTCC
>CAJASG010000416.1 GCA_903944555.1 uncultured beta proteobacterium | reverse complement strand
GGTCATCGCCAGCAGTTCACTGAATTGCAAATCGGCGCGATTGTCGGTTAAGGAATAGGTCATGGCACAGAAAAAAGGCGGCGGCTCTACGCGAAATGGGCGCGATTCCAAGCCCAAAATGCTCGGTGTGAAACGTTTTGGCGGTGAGCTGATCAGCGCTGGCGCGATCATCGTTCGCCAACGTGGCACCAAGTTCCACCCCGGTACCAATGTTGGTATCGGTAAAGACCACACTTTGTTCGCCCTCACCGGCGGTCATGTGTCGTTTGCCATCAAAGGTGCGCTGAATAAGCACACGGTGAGTGTTACTGCAGCTTAATCTGCAGCCAACCCCCCGAAGAACCCTGCGCTGTTGCGCGGGGTTTTTCATTTCTAACTACGGCCCCTACCATGAAGTTTGTTGACGAAGCCTACATTGATATCTCCGCAGGAGACGGTGGCGCTGGCTGCGTCTCCTTTCGGCATGAAAAGTACAAAGAGTTCGGGGGCCCCAACGGCGGCGATGGTGGCCGTGGCGGCCACGTCTTTGCGGTTGCCGACATCAACCTGAACACCTTGGTGGACTACCGTTTTTCGCGGCGTCATGATGCCAAGCGTGGCGAGCACGGCATGGGCTCCGACATGTTTGGCGCGGCGGGTGACGACATTACATTGAAGATGCCGGTAGGCACCATCATTACCGATGCTGAGACCGGTGAAGTCTTGTATGAGTTACTTGTCCCAGGCGAGGTGATCACCATCGCCAAGGGTGGAGACGGTGGTTTTGGCAACCTTCGGTTCAAAAGCGCAATTAACCGCGCACCCCGTCAAAAGACACCTGGTTGGCCAGGCGACAAGAAAAGCCTCAAGCTGGAACTCAAGGTGCTTGCCGATGTGGGACTTCTGGGCATGCCCAATGCTGGCAAGTCCACGTTTATTACCGCAATTTCCAATGCGCGCCCACGGATTGCGGATTACCCATTTACCACTTTGCACCCTAATTTGGGTGTTGTACGTGTTGGCCCTGAGCAAAGTTTTGTGGTTGCCGACCTGCCAGGCTTGATTGAAGGTGCCTCTGAAGGTGCCGGCTTAGGTCATCTGTTCTTGCGCCATCTGCAGCGTACCCGCCTGTTGCTGCACATTGTGGATATGGCGCCGTTTGATGAAAACATTGACACGGTCGTCCAGGCAAAAGCTATCGTCAACGAGTTGAAAAAATACGATGAAGGACTGTTCAAAAAGCCCCGCTGGCTGGTGTTGAACAAGCTGGACATGGTCGACGCTGACAACCGGGTTGCCTTGGTTAAGGATTTTGTCAAGCGCTTCAAGTTCAAAGGGCCGGTATTTGAGATATCGGCGTTGACCCGTGAAGGTTGCGAATCGTTGGTGAAAGAAATATACAAGCACGTCAAAGCCCAGCAAATGGCGGAACAACCTTATGTTGAAGTCGACCCCCGTTTCACGGGTGGCCCTGCGGGTGATGCGGAGACTTAGTTTTTGCTATTAAAAACGTAGCTGCTTGCGCCCGGTATTCGGGCGCTACAGGCTTTTATGACTAATAAATCAGTTTCCTCAGTGTTGCGTGATGCCAAACGCGTGGTGGTTAAGGTGGGCTCCAGTCTGGTGACCAACGATGGTCGTGGTCTGGACGAGGTCGCGATTGGTGAGTGGTGCCGCCAGATGGCCAGTTTGATCCGTGATGGCCGCGAGGTCATCATGGTTTCCAGCGGAGCGATTGCTGAAGGCATGAAGCGCTTGGGGTGGACAGTACGCCCCAAAGCCATCCAAGAGCTTCAAGCTGCCGCCGCCGTTGGGCAAATGGGCTTGGCCCAGATGTATGAAACCAAGTTGCGGCTCAATGGCTTGGGTAGCGCGCAAGTGCTCCTGACGCACGCGGACCTGGCTGACCGGGAGCGCTATCTCAATGCACGCTCCACCTTGCTCACACTGCTGAAGCTGGGTGTGGTGCCCGTGATCAATGAAAATGACACGGTGGTCAACGATGAAATTAAATTTGGCGATAACGACACGCTGGGTGCATTGGTGGCCAACTTGGTTGAAGCGGATGCTTTGGTGATTCTTACGGACCAAAAAGGGCTTTTTACCGCAGACCCTCGCAAAGATGCATCCGCAGCCTTTGTGAGTGAAGCGCGGGCCGGGGACCCTGCGCTGGAGGCGATGGCCGGTGGCGCAGGCTCCAGCATTGGGCGCGGCGGCATGATCACCAAAATATTGGCAGCCAAGCGTGCTGCAGGGTCTGGCGCCTCAACCGTGATTGCTTGGGGTCGTGAGCCTGACGTTCTGACTCGCCTCATTCAGGGCGAAGCTATTGGGACCCTGCTGGTAGCGCAAACCCAAAAACAACAGGCTCGCAAACAGTGGATGGCGGACCACTTGCAGATGCGTGGCGCAGTGGTTGTTGATGGTGGTGCAGCTGAAAAGCTCCGTGAGGAAGGCAAGAGCCTGCTGCCAATCGGAATGGTTTTGGTTGAAGGCGACTTTTCCCGAGGTGACGTGATTGCAGTACGTGACCCGTCGGGACT
>CAJASG010000415.1 GCA_903944555.1 uncultured beta proteobacterium | reverse complement strand
GTCACACGCCTGGAAAGCGTGCGAGGGGTCAAACCCTCCGCGGGTTCGAATCCCGCCTGATCCGCCAGAAAATAAAAACCCTGCAACGGCGACGTTGCAGGGTTTTTTGTTGTCCGTTTACTTTGTGGTCTGCACCATTTTCATGGCTGATGCGATCAATGCCGAAACTTCGGTCATGTTGCTGGGCACGATCAGGGTGGTGGTGGCATCTGCCGCCACTTTGGAGTAGGCGTCAACGGCTTTTTCGGCCACTTTAAGCTGCACCGCCTCAGCGCCCCCCGGCTGGCGTATGGCGGATGCAATGCGCTCGATGGCCTGTGCAGTTGCTTCCGCAACGGCGGTGATGGATTGGGCATCGCCCTGGGCCTTGTTGATTACGGCTTGTTTTTCACCCTCGGATCTGGCAATGAATGCCTCTCGCTCACCGGTTGCGATGTTGATTTGCTCCTGGCGACGCCCTTCCGAGGCTGCGATCAGCGCGCGTTTTTCGCGCTCTGCGGTAATTTGCTGCTGCATGGCGTGCAAGATTTCTTTGGGCGGGGTCAAGTCCTTGATTTCGTAGCGCAGCACCTTCACCCCCCAGTTCAGGGCGGCTTCGTCGATGGCTGCAACCACCTGGGCGTTGATGATGTCCCGCTCTTCAAATGTTTTGTCCAGTTCCAGTTTGCCAATCACCGAGCGCAGCGAGGTTTGCGCCAATTGGGAGATGGCAATGATGAAGTTGGAAGACCCATAGCTGGCACGCATGGCGTCGGTCACTTGGAAGTACAGAATCCCATCGACCTGCAATTGGGTGTTGTCGCGCGTAATGCAGACCTGGCTGGCAATGTCCAGGGGAATCTCCTTCAACACGTGTTTGTAGGCCACTTTGTCCACGAAAGGCATTAAAAAATTCAAACCGGGTGTCAGGGTCCCGTTGTATTTACCAAGTCGCTCCACGACCCAGGCGTGCTGCTGGGGCACGACCTTGACCGACTGCGTGATAAAGATCGCAGCGATCACGAAAAGGATGATTGCAAATTCCATTAGTTTCTCCAGTTACTTTGAGTTGTATCCATGCCGTTAAACGCTGAGCGCTCACGCCTCGTATTTTTTACACTTTCTTGACGACCAGTCGGCTGCCCACGACCTCCACGATTTGGTAGAGCCCTGCTGAAGGGGAAGACCCGGGGACGAGTGACGCGCTCCAGCTCGCACCACGGTACTTCACCGAGCTATTGCCCTCCGCATCCCATGCATCTACATGGACCGTCTCACCTACATCCAGATTCACGTCTGGGTTTGCCTTGGCGGGTAGTACGGCCGGTACACGGAGCCTGTAACTGCGCCACGCAACCACCGAGCCTCCGCTGACCACGGCGGCCACTACCAGTTGAACGGCAATGCCCGCGCCGAAATAGACCGAAACTGCTGCGGCAATCAAGCCTGTCGAGATCATGAGTAAGTAAAACGTGCCAGTTACCAACTCCAATGCCACCGTGGCGCCAGCCAAGACCCACCAAAACGTTGATTCAGTCATATTCACCTTTAAATGTGTCGCTCATGCCACATTTTGTGGCAAAAGGATGTTGCCGCAAGGGAAGTGACTTAATTAGTCCTTACACTTCGCGCCTGTTTTCTTGTTTTTTGGCACCTTGCTGGAGTTATCCGATGAAGTTTCGTTTCCCCATCATCATCATTGACGAAGATTTCCGGTCTGAAAATACTTCAGGCTTGGGGATTCGTGCTTTGGCGCAGGCCATTGAGTCTGAGGGTTTTGAGGTGTTGGGCGTCACCAGCTACGGTGATCTGAGCCAGTTTGCGCAGCAACAGAGCCGTGCCAGTGCCTTCATCTTGTCGATCGATGATGAGGAATTCACGCCCGGGCCCGATCTGGACCCTGCGGTGCTGAACTTGCGCCATTTCATCGAAGAGGTGCGCCGCAAGAATCTGGATGTACCCATCTACGTGTACGGTGAGACCAAAACTTCGCGCCACATCCCCAACGACATCCTGCGCGAATTGCATGGCTTCATTCACATGTTCGAAGACACGCCGGAGTTTGTGGCGCGCCACATCATCCGCGAAGCCAAAAGCTACCTGGAAGGCGTGCAGCCGCCGTTCTTCAAGGCGCTGTTGGACTATGCCGAAGACGGTTCCTACTCCTGGCACTGCCCGGGCCACTCCGGTGGCGTCGCGTTTCTGAAAAGCCCGGTCGGGCAAATGTTCCACCAGTTTTTTGGTGAAAACATGCTGCGTGCCGACGTTTGCAACGCGGTCGAAGAACTGGGCCAATTGCTGGACCACACCGGCCCGGTGGCGGCCTCCGAGCGCAATGCTGCCCGTATTTTTAACGCCGACCATTGCTTCTTTGTGACCAACGGCACCAGCACCAGCAACAAGATGGTGTGGCACCACACGGTGGCGCCCAATGACGTGGTGGTGGTGGACCGCAACTGCCACGTGTCCATCCTGCACGCCATCATCATGACCGGGGCAATCCCCGTGTTTTTGAAGCCCACGCGCAACCACTTCGGCATCATTGGGCCGATCCCGAAGAGCGAATTCGAGCCTGCCGCCATCAAGGCGAAGATCATGGCCAACCCCTTGATTCGGGAGCACCTGCAAGGCGTGGATGCCAGCAAGATCAAACCCCGCGTGTTGACCCTGACACAGTCCACCTACGACGGCGTGTTGTACAACACCGAAACCGTCAAAGGCATGTTGGACGGCTACGTGGAAAACATCCACTTTGACGAGGCCTGGCTGCCCCATGCGGCGTTCCACCCGTTTTATGGCACCTACCACTCCATGGGCAAAAACCGGGCCCGCCCCAAACACGCCATGGTGTTTGCCACGCAGTCGATCCACAAACTGCTGGCCGGCATCAGCCAGGCCAGCCACGTACTGGTGCAGGATTCACAAACCGTCAAGCTGGACAAACACCTGTTCAACGAAGCGTACCTGATGCACACCTCGACCTCCCCGCAGTACAGCATCATTGCCAGCTGCGACGTGGCGGCGGCCATGATGGAGCCACCCGGTGGCACCGCGCTGGTCGAGGAAAGCATTGCCGAAGCGCTGGACTTCCGCCGCGCCATGCGCAAGGTCGATGAAGAGTACGGCGCCGACTGGTGGTTTAAGGTCTGGGGACCGGACAAGCTGGTGGAAGAAGGCATTGGCCGGGCCGATGACTGGATCATTAAGGGCGAATCGGCCAAAGCCAAGGCCGGTGTGAACTGGCATGGTTTTGGCAAGATGGCCACCGGCTTCAATATGCTCGATCCCATCAAGTCGACCATTGTGACGCCGGGCATGGACTTGAACGGCAAGTTCGCCAAGACCGGTATTCCGGCCAGCATCGTCACCAAGTTCCTGGCCGAGCACGGTGTGGTGGTGGAGAAAACCGGCCTGTACAGCTTCTTCATCATGTTCACCATCGGCATCACCAAGGGCCGTTGGAATAGCATGTTGACCGCTTTGCAGCAGTTCAAGGACGACTACGCCAAGAACCAGCCCATGTGGCGCATCCTGCCCGAGTTCTGCCAAAAGTACCCCAAATACGAAAAAATGGGCTTGGCCGACCTGTGCCAGCACGTCCACCAGCTCTACGCCAAGTACGACATTGCACGCTTGACGACCGAAATGTACTTGAGTGATTTGGCACCGGCCATGAAGCCGAGCGATGCCTATGCGCACATTGCGTTGCGTAAAACCGAGCGTGTTGAGATTGACAACCTGGAAGGCCGTGTCACTGTGGGCTTGGTCACGCCCTACCCACCGGGCATTCCCTTGCTGATCCCGGGGGAGGTGTTCAACAAGAAAATTGTGGACTATTTGAAGTTTGCCCGCGAGTTCAACTCACAGTGCCCGGGCTTTGAAACCGATATCCACGGCCTTGTGGAAGAGCTGGAAGCGGACGGGAAGATGCACTACTACGCAGACTGCGTCAGGGGCTAACGCTTTTGCTCTTAATTTGATAGCTGCTTGCGCACGTTCCACGTGGGCTAGCAGCTGTTTTTATATCAAATTAAGGGGCTTCAACCACTGCCACCGCGGTTTGGCTGACGCCACAGTCCACGTACGAGATCTGCCCGGTCATGCCCGAGGCCAGATCGCTCAGCAAGAACGCGGCCACATGGCCCACTTCGTCAATCGTTACGTTGCGGCGCAGGGGTGACGCATTGGCGGAAATGGCCAGCAGGCGACCAAAATCCTTGATACCGCTGGCTGCCAGCGTTTTGATCGCGCCCGCGCTCAGGCCATTCACGCGCATGCCGCGTGGGCCAATGGCTTCGGCCAGGTAGCGCACCGAAGACTCCAAAGACGCCTTGGCCAGGCCCATGGTGTTGTAGCTCGGCACCACGCGCACGCCGCCCAGGTAGGTCAGCGTCAGCAAGGACGATTTGTCATTCAGGTAGGGCAGGGCTGCCTTGGCCATGGCCGGGAAGCTGTAGGCGCTGATGTCGTGTGCAATGCGGAAGTTCTCGCGCGTCAGGCCGTCCAGAAAATTGCCGGCAATGGCTTCGCGCGGTGCGTAGCCAATACTGTGTACAAAGCCGTCGAATTTGGGCCAGTGGGTGGCCAGATCGGTAAACAGTTTCTCGATTTGGGCATCGTCACCCACATCGCAATCAAAAATCAATTTGGAATCAAAGTCGGCAGCGAACTCGGTAATACGTTCCTTGAACCGCTCGCCCACGTAGCTAAAAGCCAGTTCAGCGCCCTGCTGGTGGCATGACCTGGCGATGCCATAGGCAATCGAACGGTTGGACAGTACGCCCGTGATCAACAACTTCTTGCCAGTTAAAAAGCCCATATCGTCCTCTCAAAAAATGCTTCGACTAAGGCAGAATTGTCGCATGCGTTATCCCTTTGCTTTCCTGCTGTCACTGATGTGGGGATCTGGCTGGGCCGCGCACGGCTATTCGCTGTGGGGGGATCTGAAATATCCGCCCGACTTTGCACACTTTACCTATGTCAATTCTGAGGCGCCCAAGGGAGGGGAGCTGCGGCTGGTCAGCAACTCGCGGCAGTCCACCTTTGACAAGTTCAACCCCTTCACGATCAAAGGCGCGGCGCCCGCTTACCTGAGCAACTTGATGTTTGACAGCCTGCTCACCGGCGCTCTGGATGAGACTGCGGCCGGCTACGGTCTGTTGGCCGAAGACGTAGCGGTAGCCGCAGATGGCCTCAGCGCCACCTTCCGCTTGCGCCCGCAGGCCCGTTTTCACAACGGCGACCCAGTGCTGGCGCTGGACGTCAAGCACAGCTTTGACACCTTGGTCGGCCCCTTTGTGTCCCCCGGCTACAAAAGCCTGCTGGATGAGGTGGCCGGGGTCGACGTGCTGGATGCCCGCACGGTGCGCTACCGGTTCAAAAAGCCCAACCGCGAACTGCCGCTTACGGTGGGTGGTTTACCAGTGTTCAGCCACCGCTGGGGCGAAAATGATGCCGCAGGGGGCGGCAAGGCCAAGCCGTTTGATCAGGTGGTGATGGACATCCCCATCGGCAGCGGCCCGTACAAAATTGGCCCGCTGAACTTTGGCAAAGACATCACCTACGTGCGTGATGCCAGCTATTGGGCCAAAGACCTGAATGTGCGCCAAGGCACCGCCAACTTTGACCGCATCACGGTCAAGATCTACAAGGACAACACCGCCCGGTTGGAGGCACTTAAGGCTGGTGAGTTCGATTTGATGCGCTTCTTCTCGGCGGGCGACTGGGCGCGGCGGGTCAATGGCCGCAAGTTTGACTCTGGCGAGTTGGTCAAGGCCGAGTTCCGGCACCGCCTGCCCACGGGCTTTCAAAGCTATGTGCTCAATCTGCGGCGCGACAAGCTCAAAGACGTGCGGGTGCGTCAGGCGCTGGGCTTGGCGCTGGACTATGAGTGGATGAACCGGCAGATGTTTTACGGTGCCTACCAGCGGGTGCAGGGCCTGTTTGGCAATACCCAGTGCCAAGCCAGCGGACTGCCCGATGCGCGCGAATTGGCGCTGCTGAAGCCGTGGGAGAAGCAACTGCCCGCCGCAGTGTTCGGCCCGATGGCTGTGGCGCCCCGCACCGATGGCAATAGCAGCCTGCGGGAGAACCTGCGCAAGGCGCAGGCACTGTTGCAGGACGCTGGTTGGCAATACCGGGATGGTGCGCTGCGCAACGCGGCCAACGAAGTGCTGGAGCTGGAATACCTGGATAGCAACGAGGCCGGAGCTCGGGTGGTGACGCCGTGGGCGCGCAATCTGGAAAAAATCGGGGTCAAACTGGTTTTTAGGCCGGTGGACTACGCCCTGTACCAGCAGCGCCTGCAAAAGTTTGAATTCGACATCACTTCCTTGGCGTACCAAGGCACCCACAACCCAGGCCAGGAATTTGCGGATCTGTTTGGCAGCAAGGCCGCCGACCAGGAGGACTCGGGTAACCACAGCGGCATCCAAAGCCCCGCCGTGGATGCCTTGATTGTAAAAATTACCAGCGCCAAGACCCAAGCCGAGTTGCTGCCTGCCTGCCGAGCGCTCGACCGTGTCATTGGCCACAGCTACCTGCTGGTGCCGCAATGGTCGGCTGGCACGCACCGCATGGCCTTTAACGCCTGGCGGCTGAGTCGTCCCGCGCAGATGCCACCCTATGCCCAGGGCGAGACCTGGGCCATCGACACTTGGTGGGCCCGATAGATTTATGCTGCTTTACGCTCTTAAACGCCTGCTGCTGATGGTGCCTACCGTGCTGGGGGTGCTTTTTTTGACCTTTGTGGTGATCCAGTTTGTGCCGGGTGGCCCGGTGGAGCAGTACCTGGCCGAAGCCAAAGCGGGTGCGGGCAGCGGAGCCGAGGGCGGCGGCTTGAGCTACCGCGGCTCGCAGGGCGTGGACCCCAAGCGCATTGAGCAGGCCAAGGCGCTGTATGGCTTTGACAAACCCGCACCCGAGCGCTTTTGGCGCATGCTGGTGCAGTTTGCCCGTTTTGATTTGGGCAAGAGCTTTTTTCAGAACCGCGAGGTGTCCCAACTCATTTGGGAGAAGCTGCCGGTGTCCATGAGTTTGGGGTTGTGGACTTTCTTCATTAGCTACTTGATTGCGGTGCCTTTGGGCGTGGCCAAGGCAGTGCGGGCCGGTTCGCGCTTTGATCTGGCGACCACGCTGCTGGTGCTGGTGGGTTACGCCATTCCCGGCTTTGTGCTGGGGGTGGCGCTGCTGGTGGTGTTTGGTGGGCAGTTGCAATGGTTCCCGCTACGGGGCCTTACCTCGGGCAACTGGGAGCAGATGACCTGGGGGGGGCGCATTGTGGATTACCTGTGGCACATCGCCTTGCCGGTGACGGCCATGGTGCTTGGCAGTTTTGCAGTGACCGCCATGCTGACCAAAAATGCCTTTTTGGAAGAAATCCGCAAGCAGTACGTGGTGACGGCGCGGGCCAAGGGCCTGTCCGAGCGGCAGGTGCTGTGGAAACACGTCATGCGTAACGCCATGATTCCCATCATCACCGGTTTTCCCGCCGCCTTTGTGGGGGCATTTTTCACCGGTTCTCTGCTGATTGAAACCCTGTTTTCGCTGGACGGTCTGGGCTTGCTCAGCTACGAGAGCGTGATTCGGCGCGACTACCCGGTGGTCATGGGCACGCTGTACCTGTTTACGCTGATTGGGCTGGTAACCAAGCTGATTTCAGACCTTTGCTATGTTTGGGCGGACCCGCGTGTCAAATTCGACTGAGAGCTATTCTTTAGGTCCCACGCGACGCGCCTGGCTGCGGTTTCGGCGCAATCGCTTGGGCTATGTCAGCTTGCTGGTGTTTTGCGCGTTGGTGCTGGTGGCGCTTTTGGCCGAACTGGTGTCCAACGACCGCCCGGTGCTGGTGGTGTACCAGGGCCAGCTTTACCTGCCCATGCTGAAAGACTACCCCGAGACCACGTTTGGCGGCGACTTTGCCACGCCCACCGACTATCTGGACCCCTTCATCACGCAGCGCCTGCAAGCGCCTGGCAACTGGGCAGTTTTTGCGCCCAACCGCTACGGCCCCAAAACGCTGAATTACTTTGCCCCGCAGCCCAACCCCGCGCCCCCCAGTGCGGCTAATTGGCTGGGCACCGACGACCGGGGGCGTGACCTGCTGGCGCAGTTGATCTACGGGTTTCGCGTCAGTGTGTTGTTCGCCCTGGCGTTGACGCTCAGCGGCGTGGTGCTGGGGGTGGTGACCGGTGCCATTCAAGGTTTCTTCGGCGGCAAGACCGATTTGGCGTTCCAGCGCTTTATTGAAGTCTGGAGCGCCATGCCGGAGTTGTATTTGCTGATTATTTTCAGCGCGGTATTTGCGCCCAGCATTGCTTTGTTGCTGGTGCTGCTGAGCTTGTTTGGTTGGATGGGCTTGAGTGACTATGTGCGCGCCGAGTTTTTGCGCAACCGCCAGCTGGACTACGTGCGTGCGGCCCGAGCGCTAGGGGTGTCGGACTGGAAAATTATTGTGCGCCATGTGTTGCCCAACAGTTTGACCCCGGTGGTCACGTTCTTGCCCTTTCGTATGAGTGGGGCCATTTTGGCGCTTACGTCGCTGGATTTTTTGGGCTTGGGTGTGCCGCCTGGCACGCCTTCCCTGGGCGAGTTGCTGTCGCAGGGCAAAAACAACATTGACGCCTGGTGGATCTCGCTGTCCACCTTTGCCGTGCTGGTGGTGACGCTGCTGCTGCTCACCTTGATGGGTGACGCCTTGCGTGATGCGCTTGACCCCCGAAAGGCACAAGAATGAGCGCCGCCGCGCAATCACCGCTGCTGGGCGTCAAAGGTTTGCGGGTGTCTTTTGGCGGGCGCGAAGTCGTGCACGGCATTGATTTTGAGGTGCGGGCGGGGGAAAAGCTGGCCTTGGTGGGCGAGTCAGGCTCCGGTAAAACGGTCACCGCCTTGAGCCTGCTGGGCCTGGCACAGGGTGCCCAGGTGCAGGGCCAAGCCGTGTTTGGGGCAGATACAAGCCGTGTGGACTTGCTGAAGCTGCCCGAGCGTCAACTGCAGGCCATCCGCGGGCAAGACATCGCCATGATTTTCCAGGAGCCCATGACGGCGCTGAACCCGGTATTCACCATTGGCGAGCAAATTGCCGAAGTTTTACAGCTAAAAATGGGTCTAACCCCCGCAGAATGTGCGCAAGCAGCTATTGAATTGATAGCGGATACGGGAATCACCGAACCCGCACGGCGTGCCAAGTCCTATCCGCACCAGCTCTCTGGGGGGCAGCGCCAGCGCGCCATGATTGCCATGGCCCTGGCCTGCCGTCCCAAGCTGTTGCTGGCCGATGAGCCCACCACCGCGCTGGACGTCACGGTGCGCCGACAAATTCTGGACTTGCTCACCGGCTTGCAAAAGAAATACGGCATGGCGGTGATTCTGATCACCCACGATCTGAATTTAGTGCGCCAGTTTGCCGACCGCGTAGCGGTGATGGAGAGCGGATACATCGTGGAGCAGGCCACGGTAGACGCCGTGTTTTCCGCGCCGCAGCACCCCTATACCCAACGGCTTATCCTCAGTAAACCGGTTCGGGATGTGGTCGAGCCGCTGGCTGACGCGCCGTTGGCATTGCAGGCGCGCGGTGTGCGGGTGGTCTACCCGGTGCCACGGGCCGGTGTGCGCGGCTGGTTTTTCCACAATGAATTTGTTGCTGTGTCTCAGTCCGACGTGGACTTGCCCTGCGGCCAGACTTTGGGGGTGGTGGGTGAGTCGGGATCGGGCAAGTCCACGCTGGCGTTGGCGGTGCTGGGTTTGCTGAAATTTTCCGGAAGCGTTTCCGTGTTGGGGCAAGGCTGGGGCGGCAGCGCCATGGCTGACCGGGCATTGCGCAAAACTATGCAGGTGGTGTTTCAGGACCCTTTTGCATCCCTGTCGCCACGCATGACAGTGGAAGAAATTGTGGGTGAAGGGCTGCAGGTGCACGAAGCGGCCTTGTCTTTGGATGTGCGCCGGCAGCGGGTGTGCCAGGCCTTGACGGAGGTCGGGTTGGATGAAATCCAGTTCCCTGGCCTGTTGCAGCGTTACCCGCACCAGTTTTCTGGTGGCCAGCGCCAGCGCATTGCGATTGCGCGGGCCTTGATCGTGCAACCTCGGCTGCTGGTGCTCGACGAGCCCACCAGCGCGCTGGATGTCACCATGGCGCAGCAAATTCTGCAGTTGTTGCAGAAGTTGCAACGTGAACGCGGCTTGGCCTACCTGCTGATTACTCACGATGTCGATGTGATCCGCGCCATGGCCCACCACGTGGTGGTCATGCAGGGGGGGAATATTGTGGAGATGGGGCCGGTGACCCAGGTATTTGAACAACCCCGGCACGAATACACCCGAATTCTCCTCGCTGCAGCCCAATAGTTCCTTAAGAATCAAGGGCTTTGGCACACTTTTTACAGTACAATCCAAAGCTCACGACCAAACGGGCGGGTAATTACCGCCCGTTTTTTTTGGTCGATTGTTTTTGAACAGGCTGATTTCAAGTGGCATTACAGGAAATTGTTGAGCAAACCGTTAGTGGTCTTGGGTATGACCTGGTGGAGATTGATCGCTCCGCAGGTGGTTTGCTGCGCATCACGATTGACTTGCCTTGGGTTCAGCCTGCTGAGGGTGAGATTGCTGTAGAGCAGTTCATCAATGTAGAGGATTGTGAAAAGGTCAACCGCCAGTTGCAATTTGCACTGGAGGTGGATGGTGTGGAGTACAAGCGGTTGGAGATTTCTTCGCCGGGCATTGATCGACCATTGCGGCATGTTCAGGATTACGAGCGCTTTGTTGGGCGGATTGTTGATATTACTTTGAAGGCACCTATTGGGGTTGCTGCAGCAGCCGGACAGGTCAACGCAAGCCGTAAGAAATTTCAGGGTGTCCTGGAAAAGGTGTTGGCGGCTGATGGTAGTGCCGGTTGGCAGATCGTCTGGAGCGATGCGCCTGTTGCCAAGCCAGGTCAGCGCGTTAGTAAAAAACGCGTTCCACCTCCGTTGCAAGCCCTGGGATTTGCGTTGAACGAAGTGCGTGAAGCGCGTTTGGCTCCGATTGTTAGTTTCAAAGGTCGCGGAGCGGCTGTTGATTCTGATGACGCGGTCGAGTAAATATATTTGTCTTTTTGTATTGGTTAAATAGAGTGTTCAGGAGAGTCATGGCATGAATCGCGAACTGTTAATGCTGGTTGAAGCAATCTCACGTGAGAAGAGCGTGGAGCTTGATGTGGTCATGGGTGCTGTTGAGGCGGCCTTGGCGCAAGCGACCAAAAAGTTGTACCCGGGCGAGGTGGATATCCGCGTTGCATTGGATCGTGACAGTGGAAACTATGAGACTTTCCGCCGTTGGCACGTGGTTCCGGATGAGGCTGGTTTGCAGTTGCCTGACCAGGAAATCTTGTTGTTTGAAGCCAAAGAACAGATTCCAGATATCGAGGTGGATGAGTACATCGAAGAAGCGGTGGAGTCCATGCCGATTGGCCGAATTGGCGCCATGGCTGCCAAACAGGTGATTCTGCAGAAAATTCGTGACGCTGAGCGCGAGATGTTGCTCAACGACTTTATGTCACGCGGCGACAAGATTTTTGTCGGTACCGTCAAGCGCATGGATAAGGGCGACATCATTGTTGAGAGCGGCCGTGTTGAAGGCCGTTTGCGACGCGGTGAGATGATCCCCAAGGAAAATCTGCGCACCGGTGACCGTGTCCGCGCCATGATTATGGAAGTGGATCTGACATTGCGTGGCGCGCCAATCGTGTTGTCGCGCTCCGCTCCGGAATTCATGATTGAGCTGTTCCGTCAAGAAGTGCCAGAGATCGAGCAAGGGCTACTGGAGATCAAATCCTGCGCCCGTGATGCTGGATCGCGCGCCAAAATTGCGGTGATTTCGCACGACAAGCGTGTGGACCCCATTGGTACCTGCGTCGGCGTGCGTGGCACCCGGGTGAATGGCGTGACCAATGAATTGGCCGGCGAACGTGTAGACATCGTTTTGTGGAGCGAAGATCCGGCGCAGTTTGTGATCGGTGCCTTGGCTCCCGCCAACGTGTCCAGCATTGTGGTGGATGAAGAACGCCACGCCATGGATGTAGTGGTAGATGAAGAAAATCTGGCCATCGCCATTGGTCGTGGTGGGCAGAACGTCCGTCTCGCTTCCGAGTTGACTGGTTGGAAGATCAACATCCTAGACGCCGCTGAGTCCGAGCAAAAGCAGGCAGGCGAAGACGATGCGGGCCGCAAGCTGTTCATGGAAAAACTGGATGTCGACGAGGAAATGGCAGATTTGCTCATTTCCGAAGGCTTCACCAGCCTGGAGCAGATCGCTTACGTACCTTTGGAAGAGATGCTCGAAATTGAGAGCTTCGACGAAGATACGGTCAATGAGCTACGCAGCCGCGCAAAAAATGCGCTGCTGACCATGGAAATCGCCCATGAGGAAAGCGTTGAAGAGGTTTCGCTCGATCTGCGAGACCTGGATGGCATCACCCCTGAGCTGATTGGGAAGCTCGCGGATGCTGGTGTCCACACCCGCGACGACTTGGCCGATTTGGCCGTTGACGAACTCACAGAAATCACCGGCCAGTCTGCGGACGAAGCCAAGGCCATGATCATGAAGGCGCGCGCACATTGGTTTACCAATGACGCCGCTTCTCAAGAGTAATGGTCATGAAAGGTTACACAACAAATGTCCAGTACGACCGTCGCCCAGTTTGCAATCGAACTCAAAAAATCCAACGAAACTTTGCTTGAACAGCTGAAGTCGGCCGGTGTCGCCAAGTCGGCGATTACCGATACGCT
>CAJASG010000414.1 GCA_903944555.1 uncultured beta proteobacterium | reverse complement strand
CGGTCAATGCCTGCACCATTCATGAACAAATCCCGCACAGAGTCGTCGCGACCATCGCACGTCCGAGCCCAATGGCTCAAACGCCGCCAGAAGATGGTGTAGTCCACCTTGTCGACCGCCAACAGTTGCAGCCCATCTTCTAGCAACGCGCCGTGTTCGACTTGCGCTTTCTCAACGCCGAGCTTGGCCGCCATTTTTTGCGCAAAGGCGGCGGGGTACACGGTTTTGAATGTTTCCAGCGCCTCAAGGGCCAGCTTTTGGTCGCCAATCAGCGGGAGCAGTGCCTGCCCTAAGCGAAATAGATTCCAGTACGCCACATTGGGCTGCTTGTTGAAGGCATAGCGCCCTTGGTTGTCGGAGTGGTTGCAGATGTGGCCTGGGTCGTAGGCATCCAGAAACTGGAATGGGCCGTAGTCAATGGTCAGCCCCAAAATGCTCATGTTGTCGGTGTTCATTACCCCGTGGCAAAACCCGACTGCCTGCCAATGGGCCACCATGTGGGCGGTGCGTTCGGTGACTTGGTGGAGGAGGGCCGCATAGGGGTTGCCCTCAAACTGATCGCTGGTGCGGCACTCCGGGTAAAAGCGGTCGATCACGTAATTGGCCAGCGTCTCCAGTGGCCCAGGCTGGTCACTGTGACAAAAATGCTCGAAGTGTCCAAAGCGAATGAAGCTGGGGGCTGTGCGAGTCACCACCGCCGCCGTTTCTATCGTTTCGCGCCGGATGGGCGCATCAGAGCCGGTGACGCACAGTGCCCGCGAGGTCGGCACACCCAGTCCCTGCATGGCCTCGCTGCACAGAAACTCCCGGATGCTGCTCCGCAACACGGCCCGCCCGTCGCCCATGCGGGAGAATGGCGTCAAGCCAGCGCCCTTCAACTGGACCTCGTGCCCTGCAATTTCGCCCAGCAAAATGGCTCGGCCATCCCCCAACTGCCCGGCCCAGACGCCGAATTGATGACCGCTGTAAACGCTGGCCAAGGGTTGTGTACCTGCAATTCGGCGGTTCCCTGAAACCGCATTCAGGAACTCGGTTGACTGCAGCCAAGCGGGGGCCAAGCCCAGAGCCTGGGCTGCTGACGCACTGTGCCCGACCCAGTAGGGGGCTGGCAGCGGCTGGGGGTCCAAAGGGGCGTAGAAATCCGAGCCCAGCTGGGCAAACGTGTTGTTCCAAGGCAGCCCGATGTCGAGCTCATTCTGGCTGTCGGTGGCAGTAGTCATGGCGGGATTGTCTCGCACCGTGCCCTGCACACAAGGCCTGCAGGGTTATCTGATCTGGCGTGGCTCAGGCGGCCGGTTGCAGTAAGTCTGGGGTCGAGAATATGAAACCGGTCAGGGCCTCGTCGTCGGGAATATCCACCCGACCAAACTCCAGCGTCACCAGCCCCCGCTCTGCCAGCGCCTTGAGTGCCTGGTTGGCGGTCTGGCGGGAGATCCCGACCATATTGGCCAACTCGTCTTGCGAAAGGTTGAGTTTGCGTGTTCGCCCCCAAAACAGCCGGCTCAGGGACAGTGCAACCCGTTGCTCCGGGGTACGCAGGCGGGCAGACTCGATCAGGGCCATGGCCTGGCTCACCCGGTTGCTCAACTGGCTGACCAAGAATTGGTTGAACTCAATGCTGCTTGCGCGCAAGTAGTGAAAGTCAGCGTGCGGCAGGCACAGCAACTCTGTGTCACGCATGGCAACCACCTCGTACCTGCGCCGCTCAACGGTGAGCGCCGAGCCTTCACCAAACCAGTCCCCGGAGGCCACACACAAAAAAGTCGACAAACGCCCTTTGATGGGAACACTTTGCAGTTTGACCAAGCCATTCAGGACGGCATACCAGCCTTCCACCTGGGTATCGGCTTGCAGCATGACCTCGCATTTTTTGCCTTTGGTGAGAAGCATGTTTTGCGTGATCTCGTCCTGGGTGGTGAGCGGCAAGCTGGAGAACCAGGATTGGGATGCGAGAAATCGCGCTGTGGGGGATACGGTGCCGGGAAACATAGGAGCCTCTGTGTGTATACGGGTAAACACTAGGTAATTGTAGGCCGGCCGACATCTGTTGTGGGCGTTGGTTTGCCACTTCACAATCCGCAGATTCCGATAGAGCCGATGACACCCGCACGCGCAAGCTAGTGCAACTGTCTTTAGCGAGACCCTATGCGTTTGACGTTGCCTAAAAAGCGGCTACGATAAAAAAAGTGATTTCAATTTTTCAAGGAAACCCCATGCTCGGATTGATGCAAAGCCAACAGTTATTGATTTCGTCGCTGATCGAATTTGCCGATCGCCACCATGGCGAGGGGGAAATCGTGTCGCGCAGGGTGGAAGGTGATATCCATCGTTACACCTACAAAGAGGTTGCCGTGCGAGCCCGCCAAGTGGCCAATGCGCTGGATGCATGGAAGCTGCCGTTCAGCGACCGCGTGGCCACGCTGGCCTGGAACGGTTACCGCCATCTGGAGTTGTATTTCGGTGTGAGCGGCTCGGGGCGTGTGCTGCACACGCTGAATCCCCGCCTGCACCCAGACCAGATTACCTGGATCGCCAACCACGCCGAAGACACCGTGCTGTGTTTTGACATGAGCTTTCTGCCTATCGTTAAAGCCATCCATAGCCGCTGCACAACCATCAAGCACTTTGTCGCCATGTGCGATGCAGACAAGCTGCCTGCTGACAGCGGCATCCCCGGCTTGGTGAGTTACGAGGCGTGGATTGCCGCGCAGTCCAGCACCTACCAGTGGCCGTCGTTTGATGAAAACTCGGCGTCCAGCATGTGCTACACCAGCGGCACCACCGGAAACCCCAAGGCTGCTTTGTACAGCCATCGCTCCACCATGCTGCACGCCTTGGCGGGTGCGTTGCCCGACGCTTTGAGCATGAGTGCACGTGACACGGTGTTGCCCGTGGTGCCCATGTTCCACGTCAATGCCTGGGGCTTGCCGTATTCAGCGGCCATGACTGGCGCGAAGCTGGTGTTCCCCGGCCCAGCGATGGATGGCAAGTCAATTTTTGAGCTGATCG
>CAJASG010000413.1 GCA_903944555.1 uncultured beta proteobacterium | reverse complement strand
GGAATCTGACGCGGTCATCATCCTGGACCCGGTCAACATGCCGGTGATCAAGAACGCTCTGGCCAACGGTGGAAAGAACTGGGTGGGCGGCAACTGCACCGTCAGCTGCATGCTGATGGGCGTGGGGGCTCTGTACAAAGCCGGCTTGGTGGAGTGGATGAGCACCCAAACCTACCAGGCCGCGTCGGGCGGTGGTGCCCAACACATGCGGGAACTGCTGACCCAGTACGGCACGCTGAATGCCGAAGTCAAAGCGCTGCTGGATGACCCCAAGAGTGCGATTCTGGAAATCGACCGCAAGGTCATCGCCAAGCAGCGCGCCCTGACAGGTGCCGAGACGGCCAATTTTGGCGTGCCACTGGGTGGCTCGCTCATCCCCTGGATCGACAAGGACCTGGGAAATGGCATGTCCAAGGAAGAGTGGAAAGGCATGGCCGAGACCAACAAGATTTTGGGCATGGGCGAAGGCTTTAACTCTGCAGCCATTCCAGTGGATGGCTTTTGCGTGCGCGTGGGCGCCATGCGTTGCCACAGCCAGGCATTGACCTTCAAGCTGAAAAAAGACGTACCCACGGCCGACATCGAAGCCATGATTGCGGCCGACAACCAGTGGGTCAAAGTGGTGCCTAACACCCGCGAGGCCACGGTCAAGGACCTGACCCCTGTAGCAGTCACCGGGACCATGTCTATTCCTGTGGGCCGCATCCGCAAGTTGGCCATGGGGCCGGAGTACGTCGGCGCATTCACGATCGGCGACCAATTGCTATGGGGCGCAGCCGAACCCTTGCGCCGCATGCTGCGTATTTTGTTGGCCGCTTAGTCATTTTTCACCCAAGCCAAGGGGCGTGGACTCCCGTCCCTTGGTCGTTGTCGATTGACAACAAATGTGCTCAAGTCATAACGTCCGTAACAAGCGCTTGCAAAGTTAAAAGCTTTCTTAGCTTGTCTTGCTAAGACATTGATGTTAAGGTGCTTTTTACGTTTTGATAGTCGGGCGTTTCCGCCTGAAAAATGATAATTAATCGCCGCTCGCTGGAGCACCGGAGGCTAATAAATTGATTGCTAAGTCACATCGTTGGCAAAAGACCGCTATCGCGGCGGCGGCCGTTGCGCTGCTAGGTCTGTGTGGTACAGGAGCTTCGGCGCTCTCACTCGGCCGCCTGACTGTTCAATCCGCGTTAGGTGAACCTTTGCGCGCCGAGATTGATGTACCCGACATCAATGCCGAAGAAGCCGCATCGCTTCGCACCAGTGTCGCCTCCCCCGATGCGTTTACCGCTGCGGGCCTGGAGTACAACCCAGCGATGGCCAGCCTGCAGGCCACCCTGCAACGCCGACCTGATGGACGGGCCTTCATTCGACTCAGCAGCGACCGCCCCATCAACGATCCCTTTATGGATATGATTTTGGAGACCAGTTGGTCCACGGGGCGCATCGTTCGGGACTACACCATGCTGTTTGACCCGCCAGCATTGCGTCAGGCAGCCCCGGCACCCACATTGCCCCAAACGTCTGCAGCGCCACAAACAGCAAGCCCCGCCAAGCCTTCCACGCCGCCGGCCGTGGTACAAAGTACGCCTTCACCTGCACCAGCCCGTGCAACGGCGGTGCCCAAGCCGGCGATCGTCAGCGCTAAACCAGACTCAGCACCTGCCAAGCCAGCATCCAAAGCTCCGGTTGAGGCGGAAAAACGGGTTACCGTTAAAACTGGTGACACAGCCAGCAAAATTGCCAACCATGTCAATACGGCCGGAGTATCACTCGACCAGATGCTGGTCGCGCTGCTGAAATCCAATCCAGATGCTTTTGTCAATGGCAATATCAACCGGATCCGTGCAGGCGCGGTAATGGATGTACCCACAGCCGAGCAAGCCAAGTCGGTGGCTCCTGCCGACGCGACGCAAATGGTCATTGCCCAGAGTAAAGACTTCAACGAATTCCGCCGAAATCTTGCATCCAACGCACCAATTGCTGCGGTTGGTGCTGCCGGCCGTGTGGCCAGCGGTGCAATTGAAACCAAGGTAGAAGACAAGAAACCTGCCGCCACGACTCCCGACAAGTTGACCCTGTCCAAAGGTGCGGTGCAAAGCAAGGCCGACGACGCCAAGATTGTCAAAGAGCGGGCGGAGAAAGACGCTCAAGCTCGAGCAGCAGAAATTGCAAAGAACATCAGCGATTTGAAGAAAATAGGCGCGGCGTCCGCTCCAGCAGCGACGCCAGCCCCCACTCCAAAACCGGCAGAAGTCGCGCCCTTGGCGGTCGCGAAAATTGCTCCTGCTCCTGCTCCTGCTCCTGCTCCTGCTCCTGCTCCTGCTCCTGCTCCTGCTACTGCAGCCCTCACGCCAGAGCCAGTGGTCCCCGCAGCTCCGGTCACGCCTCCTGCTGTTGCCAAACCCATGCCGGCACCGGTTGTCGCGCCTGTTGAACCAGCCGAGACACCCGGGTTGGTGGATGAGTTGCTCGAAAACCCATTGGTGCCAGCAGCAGCGGGTGGTCTGATTGCGCTTTTGGCCGGTTTTGCCTTCTGGCGTATACGCCAGCGTAAAAAGAACTCAGCTCAAGTCGATAGCTCTTTCCTAGAAAGCAGACTGCAACCTGATTCGTTCTTCGGTGCCAGTGGTGGGCAACGGGTAGACACCAACAATGACGGAGCTGTAACAGGTTCTTCGATGGTGTATTCCCCAAGCCAACTGGATGCCGCCGATGACGTCGATCCAGTCGCCGAGGCAGATGTCTATTTGGCCTATGGTAGAGACCTGCAAGCCGAAGAAATCCTCAAAGAAGCCGTGCGAACGACCCCGGGACGCCTTGCGATTCACACCAAGCTGCTAGAGATATTTGCGAAACGCCGAGACACCAAGAGCTTCGAAGCGTCGGCCGCGCAGGCATTCAAAATTACCGGAAGCAACAGTCCCGACTGGACCCGTATATGCGAGATGGGTTTGGCCTTCGACCCTACCAATCCCATGTACCAGCCCGGTGGAACGCCGACCAGCGCCACAGGACAGACGACGGCAGACGATGGTGGGTCCATTTTTGGCAGCACCGTTCCAGCCTCTGCCCATGCCGAGCTTCCCCAAGTCGCGTCAACGGTCGACCTGGATCTCGACCTGGACTTCTCGCTGGACGATGAACCCGCCAGTGCCATCAACGATGTAACGGGTGGCAATATCAGCCCAGCCGCACACGAGCAGACGATGACAATGCCCGTATCAGCGGCAGACAATTCCTTGGACATGGATTTCGACCTGTCCGACGAAGCACCAACGACGCCCCCGCAAGAACACCCGGCTCTTGAACTCCCTGAAATTTCGCTGTCCATGGATGGACTGAGTCTCACCGATGATGAGCCGTCTCCTGCCTTGAGTTTTGGAAGCACCAGCCCCATGCCTGTGGAAGCGGCGCCTGTACCAGCCTTTGACTCTGGCATGCTGGAGTTTGACTTGGGCTCCTTGTCACTCGACCTGGACACACCAGAGGCTGGCCCAGCCGAGGCGCCTTGGACGGAAAACGAAGACCCACTGGAAACCAAGCTGGCACTGGCCGACGAATTCGTGTCCATTGGCGACGAAGACGGCGCACGCGCACTGATTGAAGAAGTGGTTGCTGAGGCGACGGGTGAAATGCGTGCCAAGGCCCAACGTGCTCTGGCAAATCTGAGTTAACCCGCTTCCCGTGCATTTGGTTTTGGCAGCAGGTTGGGTATTGCCGTGAGGGTTGTCCTGGGTATCAGCTACAACGGACAGGCCTACCAAGGCTGGCAAAGCCAGACTTCCGGCCAAACTGTTCAGGATCATCTGGAGGCCGCGCTGGGAAAGCTGGCGGCACAGCGCGTCTCGACCTTATGCGCAGGGCGGACAGACTCCGGCGTACATGCGCTGATGCAAGTGGTGCACTTCGACACCGAACTGCAACGCGACATCCACTCATGGGTTCGCGGCACCAATGCCTGCTTGCCAAGGGACATTGCCGTACAGTGGTCTGTGGCCACCCCCGACACCTTCCATTGCCGCGCCAGCGCCACCTCCAGACGCTATGCCTACGTGCTGCTGGAGTCGCCGGTGCGTCCCAGCGTGGATACGGGCCGTGTCGGCTGGGCATTTCGCCCCTTGGATGGGGACGCCATGCGCCAAGCGGCCAGCCATTTGGTCGGAGAGCATGATTTCACATCCTTTCGCGCCTCGCAATGCCAAGCGCTAAGTCCGGTCAAGAATATGCTCAGCATCGCCATATCGCAGCGTGGTGCTTACTGGCGGATTGAGTTTGAGGCCAATGCATTTTTGCACCACATGATTCGCAACATCATGGGGTGTTTGGTGCAAATCGGGCAAGGCCGGTACCGCCCCGAGTGGATTCTGGAGGTTCTGGCCGCCCGAGACCGCAAGGTGGCTGCCCCAACGTTCTCGCCCGACGGACTGTATTTTCTGGGCCCCCGGTACCCCGCACACTGGGGAATTCCGGACCGTACGCCTGCGTATGATGGGCTTCCATGAACCACTCATCACCTATTGACTTGCGCACACGCATCAAAATTTGCGGCCTGACCCGCAAACAGGACGTTGACGCAGCGGTTGCAGCCGGAGCCGATGCGATCGGGTTCGTGCTGTACAACAAAAGTCCACGCTATGTCAACGTCGTACGGGCTGCCGAGCTTGCCAAACGGCTTCCCCCTTTTGTGACACCGGTACTTTTGTTTGTCAACGCATCCGCTACAGAAATCATAGCTACCTGCGCAATGATTCCGGGGGCTACCGTCCAATTTCATGGTGATGAAACGCCTGAGCAATGCCAGCATGCCACGCAAGGCGGTCTGCGATCCTATCTGCGTGCAGCCCGCATTCCCCTGGGCGACGCCGGAATGGACTTTGACCTCGTAAAATACGCCCAGGATTATTCAAACGCCCAATCCATTCTGCTCGACGCCCATGTCGACGGTTTTGGCGGCGGCGGCAAGGCATTCAATTGGTCACTTCTTCCTCCAAACGTCAACGCTCACCTCGTCTTGAGTGGTGGACTCACCAGTGCAAACGTGGG
>CAJASG010000412.1 GCA_903944555.1 uncultured beta proteobacterium | reverse complement strand
TTTCGGCCTTTACCGTGCTGGAAAACATCGCCTTTCCCCTGCGTGAGTTGCAAAGCCTGCCCGACGCCCTGGTGCGCGACATAGCCATGGTCAAGTTGCAGATGGTGGGCTTGGACCCCTCGCATGCCCACAAGATGCCTGCCGATTTGTCGGGTGGCATGGTCAAGCGCGTGGCACTGGCTCGCGCGTTGGTGATGGACCCGCCTTTGTTGTTGCTGGACGAGCCCACCGCCGGGTTGGACCCGGATCGCTCGGACGCTTTTTGCACGCTGCTGCGCTCCTTGCACCGCGAGCTGGGGCTGACCGTTGTCATGGTGACGCACGACCTTGATACCATTTTTCAGATCAGCACCCGGGTGGCGGTGGTGGCCGACAAGCGTGTGATTGTGGATGCGCCGCCGCAGGACGTGGTGGCCTTCCCACACCCCTTTGTGCGGGAGTTCTTCTTGGGTGGTCGGGGCCAACGCGCCCTGGAATTGCTGCATTCCCAACCGAATACCGGGTAAAAACGGAGTCTTATGGAAAACAAATCGCACGCCCTCGCAGCCGGGGCATTTTTGCTGGGTGTGGTCGCCCTGCTGATTGGGCTGGCCGTTTGGCTGACACGGGACAACACGGAGCACCGTGTCTTTGAAATTTCCAGCCGCGAAGGGGTCACCGGCTTGCAGCCCCAGGCCGGGGTGCGCTTTAAGGGCGTGTCCGTGGGCCGTGTTAGCGCTATTGAGCTGGACCGCCAGACCGCCGGCAATGTGCTGGTGCGCATTGCGCTCAACGAGAGCGTTCCCATCACCCAGTCCACGTTTGCCACGCTGGGCTTTCAGGGTGTGACCGGGCTGGCCTTCATTCAGCTGGACGACTCGGGTGAGTCCACCCAGGTGCTGGCCACCAGCCGCGAGGTGGTTGGCCGCATTCCGATGCGGCCCGGTTTGATGACGCGCCTGTCCGACCAGGGCGCTAGTCTGCTGCTCCAGTTGGAGCAAGCCAGCCAGCGCATCAATGTGCTGCTGGCCCCGGACAACCAGAAAAGCCTGATGGGTGCCATCGGCAACCTGGGCCAGGCGGCGGCCCATATCGGGCAGCTTAAGCTGCCGCAACTGGTGCAGGATGCCAGCGCATCCATCAAAGGTATTCAGGCCACAACCGATCGACTGGGGGACAGTGCCGACTCCGTCAAAGCGTCGGCTGCCGAGTTCAACCGCATGTCGGCCCGCATGAACGCGCCCGGCGGCACGCTGGACAAAATCGCGGAGGGTACCGACGCATTGGTGGCCACCGGCCAGTCCCTGAGCATGACGCTGGTGCCGCGCTTGAACCGAACGGTGGACGACACCGCCCGCGCCGTGCGCCAGGTCGGGCGCGCCGCCGATGCCGTCACCGAAAGCCCGCAATCCCTGTTGCTGGGCAAAGGTGCTGCAATCCCGGGGCCTGGCGAAAGCGGGTTTGTGGCGCCTGCGACCCGCTGACCGGTCAGTACGTCAGTTGTTACCCTAAGGATGCTATAAAAATGACAGCTGCTTGCGCATATTCCACGGGGGTTAGAGCCCTATTTGCCTTGTTTTTTCTGGTTTTGTCCGGTTGCGGTGCATTGCAGCCTGCCGCCCGACCCGTGGTGTACGACTTTGGCCCGGGCGCGCTGCAGCAGGCGCCCGCCAGCCGCATCACCCCCTTGTCACCCGTGGCCCTGACCGGCGTGCACGCCGCCAGCGCCTTGGACAGCACGGCGGTGTTGTACCGTTTGACCTACAGCGACGCGCAGCAACTGCGCCCCTATGCACAAGCCCGCTGGAGCATGTCCCCGGCTGAATTGCTGCGTCAGCGCTTGCGTGAACATTTGGGGCAGCGCCGCGCGGTGCTCAACCCCGCCGATGGCGTGTTGGCCGCAGGCCCGGTGTTGACGCTGCGCATTGAGCTGGATGAGTTCAGCCACATCTTCGAGTCTGCCAACAGCAGTGCCGGTTTGGTGCGCCTGCGGGCCACGCTGGGCCAGGCGGGCGTCAATGGCGGTGGGCGTGAACAACTGGTGGCGCAGCGCAGCTTTGTGGTGCAGCGCCCCAGCACCAGTCAAGATGCCGCCGGTGGTGTGCAGGCCCTGACCGCTGCCGCCGAAGCGGCAATCCAGGAGATAGACGATTGGCTGCAACAAACCCAGTTGTCACTGCCAAGCCGCTGAGGCTCGTTCCAACCGTCGCCGGTGTGTAATTACCGTCCCAATGCCGGGAACAGCTTGGTCAGCCCGTCGGACATCACCTCCACGGCCAGCGCGGCCAAAATCAAGCCCATCAGGCGGGTCATGACATTGATGCCGGTTTTGCCCAGCACCCGGGCAATCGGTTGCGCCAGAGAAAAACACAGCGCCGTGGCCAGTGCAATCACCACGCCGTAGCCGACCAGGGTGCTCAGCTGGAAAAAAGTCTTGGCCTTCTCGGCATAAATCACCACCGTGGACATGGTGGCCGGGCCGGTCAGCAAAGGAATGGTCAGTGGCACC
>CAJASG010000411.1 GCA_903944555.1 uncultured beta proteobacterium | reverse complement strand
GGTAGCCGTTGTAGCGGACCGTCTGCATGGCGCCCTTGATCCAGCGCGTGCTGGCAAACGCGGACAGCGGCACCGGTAAGCCCCGCGCATTGGGTGTCGTCAATTTCAGGATGTCATCACCCTGCATGCGCGACATCGCATCAGCCTGCACCACCACGCGTTGCAGCCGACCCTGGTTGGGGAAGTCGTTGATGTAGGTAGAGCCTAGCGCGGTCGAGATCGTGCTGTTGATGGAGTCAAAGCCCACCGACAGGGCGCTGGCCTTGTCACGGTCAATGTCAATTTGCAGGGTGGGCGCATCTTCCAGGCCATCGGGGCGCACCTGGGTGAGCACCTTACTCTTGGACGCCATTCCCAGCAACTGGTTGCGCGCGGCAACCAGCGCGTCGTGGCCCTTGCCGCCACGGTCCTGCAAGCGGAAAGTAAACCCCGAGGCCGTGCCCAACTCAGGAATGGACGGAGGACTCAAGGGGAAGATAAAGGCATCGCGAATGCCCATCAGGCCACCAAAGGCGCGCCCAGCCAGCGCCTGTGCGGAATGGGATTCCCCGGGGCGTTCGGACCAGTCTTTGAGCGTCACGAAAGCCAGCGCAGCGTTTTGCCCCTGACCCGAAAAGCTGAAGCCCAGCACGCCGACCATGCTTTGGACTTCAGGCTGTTTGAGAAGAAAACCTTCCACCTGCTCCATCACATTCTGCGTGCGCTCGCGCGTTGCACCGGGTGGCAGTTGCACGTTGACCAGCATCGTGCCCTGGTCTTCATTGGGTAAGAAGGATGTGGGCAGGCGCACATAGATGACGCCCACCACCGCGATGATGGCGACATAAATGAGGAGGTAACGCGCAGCGCGCTTCAGAATCTTTGCCACCCAGCCCTCATAGTTCTTGGCGGTGCTGGAGAAGCCCCGGTTGAACCAGCCAAAAAAGCCGCTCTTGGCATGGTGGTGTCCGGCTTCGACCTGTTTGAGCAGGGTGCCGCACAGAGCGGGGGTGAGTGACAGCGCCATGAAGGCGGAAAACGAGATGGAACACACCATCACGGCTGAGAACTGCCGGTAAATATTGCCGACCGAGCCTTTGAAGAACGCCAGCGGAACAAACACTGCAATCAGCACCACGGTCACGCCGATGATGGCGCCCGAGATCTGACCCATCGCCTTTTGGGTCGCCTGTATGGGTGGCAAGCCTTCCTCGCTCATGATGCGCTCCACGTTCTCCACCACCACAATGGCGTCGTCCACCACGATGCCGATCACCAGCACCATGCCAAACATGGTCAGCACATTGATGGAAAAGCCCAACGCCAGCAGCATCGCAAAAGTGCCCAGCAACGCCACCGGCACCACGATGCTGGGGATGATGGTGTAGCGGAAATTTTGCAGGAACAGGTACATCACCAAAAACACCAGAATCACCGCGATGACCAGGGTCTCTGCCACTTGCGAGATGGAAATCGTGACGAAGCGCGAGGCATCGTAGGGAATGGTCCACTTCACGCCTGTGGGGAAAAATGGCTGCAACTCAGCCATGCGCTCGCGCACAGCCTTGGCCGCTGCCAGCGCATTACCACTGGGCGCAAGCTGAACACCAATGCCGGCGGCTGGCTTGCCGTTCAGCCGCGCTGACGTGGCATAGGTTTGCGCGCCCAGCTCGATGCGAGCCACGTCTTTCAGCCGCACGGTGGATCCATCGGTATTGGCACGCAGCACAATGTTGCCAAATTGCGCCGCATTGCTGAGCTGGCCATCCACCACCACAGTGGCAGCAATCGACTGGCCCAGAATATTGGGCAGGTCACCGATGCTGCCCGACGAGATTTGTGCGTTTTGCGCGCGGATCGCGTTGTTCACATCGGCAGCCGACAGGTTGTAGCCATTGAGCTTGG
>CAJASG010000410.1 GCA_903944555.1 uncultured beta proteobacterium | reverse complement strand
CCCCTTGCCCCAGGCACAAACCGCCAAGGTGCGCCGCGCATCGGATATGGCCCATGTGAAGCCGGGTGACCGGGTGCTGGAGATCGGCTGCGGCTGGGGGGCGCTGGCCGAGCAGGCCACGTTGCACCGGGGGGCCTCGGTAGTCGGGGTGACCTTGAGCACCGAGCAGTTGGACTATGCCAACGCGCGCATGCAGCGCCTGGGTGTGGCCACCGGCGCCAACGCCACTGCGGATTTGCGCCTGCAGGACTACCGCGACATCACCGACGCCCCGTTTGACGCGATTTGCTCTATTGAGATGGTCGAGGCTGTGGGTCGCGCCTACTGGCCGCAGTACTTCCAAACGGTCAGCCGCTTGCTCAAACCCGGTGGGCGCGCCTGTGTGCAGAGCATCGTGATTGACGATGCGCTGTTTGACCGTTACATCACGTCCACTGATTTCATCCAGCAGTACATCTTTCCTGGCGGTTGCCTGCCCTGCCCGCGCGAGTTCCGCCGGGAGGCCGAAGCCGCCGGGTTGGAGGTGGTGGACACGTTTGCGTTTGGTGCCGACTACGCCGAAACGCTGCGGCGCTGGCGCGACGCCTTTGTGGCGCGCAAAGCCGAGGTGGCCGCGCTGGGCTTTGACGAACGCTTTATGCGCATCTGGGAGTTCTATCTGGCCTATTGCGAAGCCGCATTTGACACTGGCGATATCAGCCTGGTGCAGTACACACTGCAAAAACCAGTGGCAAAATCGCTATGAAAAAAATAGCTGCTTGCGCAGTATTGGCGGTGGTTACAGCCCTATTTGGCATAAAAACTAACGCCCAACCGCTGCCGCAGGAGCTGCGCCCCACCGTGCCCGCAGCCACCCTATCCGGGCAGGCCAAGATGACGGTGTGGGGTTTTGACGTGTACCAAGCCACTCTGTGGGTGGCACCAGGCTTTGCGCAAAGCCGCTACGAACAAAGCCGCTTTGCGCTGGAGCTGTCCTACCTGCGTGATTTCAAGGGTGCAGACATTGCCCGGCGTTCGATTGCCGAGATGCGCCGCCAGGCGCCCCTCACTGCGGCGCAGGAAGCCGATTGGGAGAGCCAAATGCGCGCCTTGTTTCCGGATGTCAAGGCTGGCGACCAGATCACCGGTGTGCACCAGCCCGGCACCGGCGCCGTATTTTGGAGCAACGGCCGCGTGCTGGGTGAGGTGCGCGACCCCGCCTTTGCCAAGCAATTCTTTGGCATATGGCTCAGTCCCCAAACCTCAGAGCCGCAACTGCGCCGGGCGCTGTTGGCGCAGGCGCAAGCCCAGTCTCCCGCAGGCACTGCGCCATGAACACCCACGCAGCGCACGCGTTGGAACCAACCGCGCGAGGTTGGAGCGTGGGCGATGGCCTGCGCTACGGCCTGTTGGGTCTGCCACTGGCCTTTTGCGCGCTACCGCTGTACGTGCTGATGCCCAATTTGTATGCGCGTGAGTGGGGCGTGTCCTTGGCCGCGCTGGGTGCGGTACTGCTGGGCGCGCGTTTGTTGGACGCGCTGATTGATCCTCTGCTGGGACGGGTGTGCGACCGCCTGTACCGGCGCTCACTGCGCGCCGTCCTGGCCTGGGCGGCGGTGGCGGCGCTGGTGCTGGGCCTGGGCTTTTCCGGTCTTTTTTTGCCGCCGGTGAGAACGCCGGATGCACTGCTGTGGTGGGCTGCGGCTTGCCTGCTGGTGACCTACGCTGCCTACAGCGCCTTGGCGATTGCCCACCAGTCCTGGGGCGCCATGCTGGGCGGCGACGCGCTGTACCGCAGCCGGGTGGTGGCGTGGCGCGAAGGGCTGGGGCTGGTCGGTGTGCTGCTGGCCGCCGTTACCCCCACCTTGGCGGGCATACCTGCCATGCTGGCCCTTTTGTGCGCGAGTTTGGTGCTGGGCTGGTGGGCGTGGACGCGTGCCCCACGGCCCGCCGTTGCAACCGCAACAGTGCCCGCTACCGCGCTGGTGCAGCATGCGGGCGCGGTGCCTGTTCGCGTGGATTCTGATGTGTGGTTGCCCTGGCGTAACCCGGCGTTTCGACGGTTGTTGCTGGTGTTTTCACTCAATGGCATTGCCAGCGCCATTCCCGCGACGCTGGTGCTGTTTTTTGTGCAGGACCGTTTGCAAGCTGGTGTTGCCACACAGACTGCTGCCCTAGGGGTCTACTTTTTGTGTGGCGCGCTCTCCATGCCTTTATGGTTGCGGCTGGTGCGCGTGGTGGGTCTGGAGCGCAGCTGGCGTGCCGGCATGCTGCTGTCCATCGCGGCGTTCATGGGTGCCACCCTGCTGGGCGTGGGGGATGAGGCCCTGTTTTTGTTGGTGTGCGCGCTGTCGGGTGCGGCGCTCGGCAGTGATCTGGCCCTGCCAGGGGCCTTGTTGGCCGGGCTCATTGCCGATGCCGGGGAGCAGGGCCGCGCTGAGGGCGCGTATTTTGGTTGGTGGAACTTTGCCACCAAGCTCAACCTAGCGCTGGCCGCCGGGCTGGCATTGCCCTTGTTGGGCTGGCTGGGTTATGCACCCGGCGCGCGTGACGCGCAGGCCCTGCAAATGCTGACCGTGGCCTATTGCCTGCTGCCCTGTGCGCTCAAGGCCCTGGCCGCCGGTGCGTTGCATTTCTTGCTGATTCACCCCTTTGATCGGACCGCAACCCCATGAAACATCAACCCATGTCCCATTCCAAGTCCCGCGCACTGCGCAGTGTGCTGGCGCTGTGCGTGTCGGCTGCACTGCTCGGCGGCTGCAGCACGCCACAGGTGCAGGACTACGCCAAAGAGACCCCGGTGCTGGAGCTGCGCGAGTACTTCAACGGCACGCTGGACGCCCACGGCATCTTTACCGACCGCTCGGGCAAGGTGGTGAAGCGCTTCACGGTGGTGATGGAATGCACCTGGAAGGGTGACCAAGGCGTGCTGGATGAAGCCTTCACCTATTCCGACGGCACCACCCAGCGCCGCATCTGGCGCCTGACGCGCCACGCCAATGGCCGCTACACCGGCCAAGCCGACGATGTGGTGGGCATGGCTGAGGGTCAGCAAAGCGGCAACGCGTTTAACTGGGCCTACACCCTGGCCCTGCCGGTAGATGGCCGCGTGATTGAGGTGCAGTTTGACGACTGGATGTACCTGATGGACGACAAAGTCATGCTCAACAAAGCCGCCATGCGCAAGTGGGGCGTGGGCTTGGGTGAAGTGACCTTGTCTTTTTATAAGAGGTAAATATGGCTCTAAACCCCCGCATGGCCGATTGGCGCGGCCGCACCGTTTGGCTGGTAGGCGCCTCCACCGGCATTGGCCGTGCCAGCGCATCGGCGCTGCACGCACAGGGTGCCAAAGTGATCGTGTCGGCGCGGGGCGTAGACGCGCTCAACGCCTTTGTCGATGCCCACCCCGGCGCGCAAGCGCTCCCCCTGGACGTGACCGATGCACGGGCGGTGCAAGCTGCTGCGCTTGCTCTCGCGGACCAAGGCGCGTTGGACTGCGTGGTGTTTTGCGCCGGGCACTACCATGCCATGCAGGCAACCGATATCGACCTGTCCGACCTGCTGCGCCACAACCAGATCAACTACCTGGGCGCGCTGCACTTGCTGGATGCGGTGCTACCCATCCTGTTGCGCCAGCCGCTGGACCCGCACAGCAGCCAGCGCGGCCACATCAGCCTGATGGGCAGCGTGGCGGGCTACCGGGGCCTGCCCAACAGCCTGGCCTATGGTCCGACCAAAGCCGCGCTCATCAACCTGGCAGAGACGCTCTATCTGGATCTGCACCGCCATGGCGTGGGCGTGTCACTGATCAACCCCGGCTTTGTCGACACCCCGCTCACAGCACAAAACCAGTTCAAAATGCCAGCCTTGATCAGCCCGGAGCAGGCTGCGCAGGAAATCCTGCGGGGCTGGTCGCGCGGCGCGTTTGAGATGCACTTTCCCAGGCGCTTTACTTGGTGGATGAAGGCGCTGCAGCTGCTGCCCTATCCGGCATTTTTTGCCGCCACCCGTCGCCTGAACCCCGGCTAATTTTTCTTGAACCGAGAGTCCCCATGAACCACGCTGTTGACCGTATTGTTGAAGTATTTCAAACCCTCACACCGGCCAGTGTGGAGGCGTTGGACGAGGTCTATGCACCGCAGGCGCGCTTCAAAGACCCGTTCAATGACGTGCGCGGTTTGCCCGAGATTCAGCGCATTTTTCGCCACATGTTTGTGAGCCTGAACCAACCCCGCTTCATCATTACCGAGCGCATTGTGCAGGGAGGCCAGTGTTTCTTGACCTGGGAGTTCCGCTTCTATTTCCAACGCTTCAAGCAGGGACAAGAGCAGTGCATTCTGGGTGGCTCGCACTTGGTGCTGGATGAAGCGGGCCGCATCACGCTGCACCGTGACTACTGGGACGCCGCCGAAGAGTTGTACGAAAAATTGCCCCTGGTGGGTGGTCTGATGCGCTGGTTGAAAGCGCGGGCGAATTCCTGATTTGCTGTCGGGAAATTTGACACGCAGTCGCTTCGCCGGGGCGAATGGCAGGACCTACCCCTTCGCCACAGCAAAAATTGCGTGTTCTAAAAGCCTCCATTTTGCCCGTCAACAGGGGGCGGGAAACCATCCTAAAACCGGGTGTTTTCACTCTCAGGTCGAGAGAAATCCGATGCCGACACAAGCACAACACGCGGGTCATTGACGGCCTGAAAATTACCGGGACCTGCCGTACCAGGCCATTGCTGGCCTGCTTCCTGCTATTTCATCCCCATGATGGCGTTTTGGTGGTTCGATGAGAGGTTGATTGGACTGTTGTTGCCATCGGGCACCCGCCACATGCGGGACTGGTTCAATAGTTATAGGAGCTAGGCAACATGAAAATGCATAAATGGTCAATCGTGGCTGCGACGATCGCGGTGTTCACCTCCGGTTTCGCGCAGGCATCCGCAGTGTCCCTGTCAAATATCACCGCCGAGTGGTACGACGCGGTGCCCGCCAGCAATGTGACGTATGTCAACAACCCGTCTACCACCACGGCCCATGCCCACTGGGGTGTTGGAGCGCAGCAAAGCGGCTACGACTTCAGCATTGCTGCGCAGCCGCTTAGCTTCACCGTGCCACCGTCGCCATCGCCCAGCTTGGTGTTGGGTACCTTCACGCACCAGAACTTTCCAATCAATGCGGGCACCAGCATCACGGACATTAAGCTCAGAATCACCGCGGACGTGGGTGTCAACGGCAATCCGGTGGTAAATAAATCGTTCAGCTATGACTTTGACCATTGGGAAACCCCGAACGCTGACAACCCCTGCGCGGACGGTGGCGTGGTGGGCATTGGTGTGAATATCAATGGTTGCGCGGACCGAGTGATTGCCAACTGGTCCTCCACCTCGGAGGATTTCCTGGTCGGTCTGGATACTTACACGCTGAACGTGATTGGCTTCTCGCTGGACCCCAGTGGCAGCAATCCGTTTACCTCGTTCTGGACCGCAGAGAACGGCAGTAACTCTGCCTATTTGCTGGCCAACGTGGCGCTTCGCAGTGATGTGGAGAACGTGCCCGAGCCCGGCTCCTTGGCATTGATGGGGCTTGCGCTGGTCGGCATGACGGTAGTGCGGCGCTCCAAAGTCGCAAAGCCCGCCTGACACAAGCGGGCCGTGGGAAGGGGCGCTTTATGATGCGGGCATGTTTAAAATTTACTGGACCGGTGCCCATGGCGAAGCGTGCTCGCACAACGAGGCGCTTCTCACCAAGGCGCTAGAACTGGTCAAAGAGAAACGCGACGCCGGTTTTTCGTTTGTCACTATGGTGGCACAAGATCCACACCAAGTTGGGAAGCCGGGTGTGGATTCTGTTGTAGATGGCAAAACACCGGATGGCCATGACTACGAATGGTCAAAGGCCGGTCGAGCCGGCAAGCCGCGTAGAAACGATAAAGTAATCGTCAACAAGGACCACTAAGGGCTGGGTCCGCTTGGAGCCATTGACCCGAGTCCGGGCACACGCTGGCCCGTGCGCCGTTCAACCAGACTTGCGCATCATCCAGCAGTGACGCGGTCGAAGGGTCTATGTCAAAGGCGACGTGCAGTGCTTGCCCAACCAAGGCATCCTCGATGGGAAGTTCCCAGCTAAGGAATACTTGGCTGCAATCGTGCGCAGTGGAGAAGTTGTCTGAATGAAAGCACTCGCTGTTCCGTTCAATGACGGCGTGCGGCTGGCACGTATCAAAAAACACCACTGTCCCTCTGGAGATGGGAATACGCTGACCGGTTGCCGGGAAATGCAAGTCCAGCCCCTTGTCCTCGCTCAGGAAGAGATTGCAAAAGGCCATGCCGCCATACTGTGCGCCGTCATGGTGGTACCGCGCGCCGCGGCAGGCCATCAGGGCCACATCGCAAGAGGCAAGCACCTCCTGCAGACCCAGCGTGCGCGTCCAATCTGCCATGGCCTGCACGCATCGGCCATAGTCTGGCCAACGGGCGCGGGCGCGCGCCAAAGACAATTCCTCCACGTCGCCGGCTTCTAGGCACAAGCGCGACGTAATCTCCCGGTTCCAGTCGGCCACCAGCCTTGCCGTGGGCGCAGGCACATCCACCGCACCCGCGAATACGGCACCACCCACGCTCCGACTGCGCATGACATCATCGCTCGGGTAATAAGAAACAGGGAAGTTGCGCACGCAATGGGGTTTATGGAGTGCGCTCATTGGGGCTAGTGTAGTGAGGCCGCGTGCGCTCCGCCGCACCAGTCACTAAAATCCCCAGATGACTGAACACAAAACAATTGCCACCCACAACGGCAGCTTTCACGCCGACGACGTCTTTGGTGTCGGCGTCCTGATGGGCGTATTTCCATCGCACACCTTGGTCCGTACCCGCAGTAGCGAACGCATTGAAGCGGCGGACTTTGCCGTTGATGTGGGCGGCCTCTGGGGCGCCGGGGCGGGCCGCTTCGACCACCATCAGCGCGGCTTCAACGGCGCGCGACCCGCCCGCGTGGTGGATGGCGAAGAAATTGCGGGGGTGGGTTATGCCAGCGCAGGCTTGGTATGGTCGGCCTACGGCAGCCTCTATGTGTCCGCATTGGCCATTGGCCGCGGCCTCGATCTCGATGCGCAAGACGTGGCCGAGATCGTACGTTCCATCGACCAGTCCTTGGTGCAATATCTGGACATCGTCGACACCGGTCAGGGCGATGTGGCGCCAGGAATTTTTGGGCTATCGGCTTTGGTAGCGCAACTCAACACCAATTGGATGGAAGAGCAGGGGCTGGACGGTGACGCCAAAGCCCAACTCCAGGAAGACAGTTTTTGTGAAGCTATCGGCATTGTCAGACGTTTTTTGGACCGGGCCATCGTCAAAAAAATCTCGCAAATCCGCTCGCGTGACATCGTGCGCCAAGCGCCCAAATTGCTGGATGGCAAAGTGCTCCACCTGCGTGAGGGGGGCATGCCCTGGACAAGCGTGGTGGTGGATGAAATGCCCGAGGTCCTGTTTGTGATCTACCCGGATTCGGATGGCAGTCAGTACCAGATCAAGACCGTGCCAGTGGAGTCCGGATCATTCACCACCCGTCGCGACTTGCCCAAGAGTTGGGCGGGGCTGCGGGATGCGGAGTTGGCGGCGGTCACCGGTGTGCAAGACAGTGTTTTTTGCCATCTGAACCTGTTCATCGGGGGGGCGAAAAGTCTGGAAAGTGCGATCCGCCTCGCAGAGTTGGCACTCTTACCCTAGCAGTAGGGCAGCAGTGCTTTAGCCGCCTCGATGCGCAGCTGCATCGCAATGGTTGGGTCGTTCATCACTTCGAGCAGAAAGTGCTTGGGGTTCGGGCTCGTTTGGGGGAATGATGTCGTTAGAGCCGTAGCCGTTCCAACGGCAGGACTGAGCAGCTTCATTGCCGCTTGAAAAGCCGCAGGTTTGATGCTCTCAAGGCGTGAGAGCACGTTGGCTTGTGCCTCCGGGCTGGGGCGTACGTTGAGCCAGGGTTCATCCGCGAATATGGCTGCCAAGTCCGGAGCAATGAACGCGGACCACAGACCCGTATCCGCTTGGAGCGCGGGCACCGCTCGGGCGTGGTGTGTGGCTGTTGGCAGTATGCGAATCCGTGCAGGCGTGACCCCACTCAGATACCGTCTGCACAACGATTCCAGAAAGGGTATTGCTTGGGCGACGGACACCGGATCGGCGAGTGAGAACCACAATTGATAGCCGTCAATGCCTGACACGGCGATAGCCGGTGCCGGTAATGCCAGGTCCGCCTGAACCCCTTGCCACACGGTCGACAGCACCGTCCAGTCAGCCGGTCTGGCCAGTTCAAGCACCATGGAGCGCACGCACCCATCGGGCGCGATCATGCTGGGCTCTTCTAAGTTCGGGTTCGGGCCGGTGGAGTCGTCAGAGTGGTAGAGGCGGCGCAGCTCCGCTTGCAGTGTGTTCATGCCGAAATATACTTCGCCCAACGACTATGCAGAGGCCGTTTCGACCTTTCTGTCCACCACGCATGGGTATTTCACCCGAGGAGGTTTTATGAAGTTGCTTGTGCTCCCTGTGTTGTTGGCGTTGTCCAGCGGACTGGCACTTGGCCAGTTGCCTCCAGGCAAGTCGCTGGGCCAGAACCTGTACCTGCCGATCTATTCACACATCTGGCATGGCGAGGTGGACAAGAACGACCAGCCGACGAAGACGTTGGTCTCGGTGTCTGTGAGCATTCGCAATACCGACCCACTGAAGCCCATTCGAATTACGTCCGCGCAGTATTACGACACCGATGGCAAGAAGCTGCGCGAGTACGTGACGTCGCCAAAGACCGTGGTGCCGATGGGCACGTATGAGTTGTTCATTCCCCGAAGCGACGATACGGGTGGCTCAGGGGCCAATTTCGTGATTTCCTGGAAGTCGGACAAGCCCACCAACCCGCCCATTGTGGAAGGGCTCCACGTGAACCTGCCCGTCGGCAGGTCCATCGCGTTTACCAGTTCGGCGCGGGCATTGCCAGACGAGTGAGTCCGCCAGGTTTCTACGGGAGCTGCGCAAAGACCGCAGCGGGAAACCCGTTTGCAACCATTGTTAGAATCCACAATGCGCCGATTTGCTACAGCTTGCGGGCGCTTAATAAGTTCAGCTAAAGACGCCAGCCAACCCGGTTTCGCCTTTAGCGTCGCCGGGTTTTTTTATGACAGAAATGTTTGCCACGCCACAGTCCATGCACTTTGCCGACCCTTTGCCCTTGCAAAGCGGCGCGTCACTGCGCGACTATTCGCTGAGCTTTGAGACCTACGGCACGCTCAATGCCGGCAAAACCAATGCGGTGTTGATCTGCCACGCACTCAACGCCTCCCACCATGTGGCCGGGGTCTACGCGGGGCAGGACAAAAGCGAAGGCTGGTGGGACAACATGATCGGGCCAGGCAAAGCGCTGGACACCGACCAATTTTTCGTGATCGGGGTCAACAACCTGGGCTCGTGCTTCGGTTCTACCGGCCCCATGCACACCAACCCCGACACCGGTCGGGTCTACGGCGCCGACTTCCCCGTGGTGACGGTGGAAGATTGGGTCAACGCACAGGCCCGGCTGCTGGATGCACTGGGCATCGAGACCTTGGCGGCGGTGATGGGTGGCAGCTTGGGCGGCATGCAGGCCTTGAGTTGGACGCTGCAGTACCCCAGCCGGGTGCGCCACGCGGTGGTGGTAGCCAGTGCGCCTAACCTCACGGCCGAGAACATTGCTTTCAACGAGGTGGCCCGGCGCGCCATCGTGACCGACCCGGATTTCCACGGTGGGCATTTCTACGAACACGGCACGATCCCCAAGCGCGGCCTGCGCATCGCCCGCATGATTGGCCACATCACCTACCTGAGCGACGATGTGATGAACGAGAAGTTCGGCCGCCAGTTAATTGCGGCCACGCAGGAAGGTGCCCCGCGTGAGTATTTCTACAGCACGCTGGAAGCCGAATTTCAAATTGAGAGCTACCTGCGTTACCAGGGCGACAAGTTTGCCGAGTACTTTGACGCCAACACCTATTTGCTGATCACCCGGGCGCTGGACTATTTCGATCCGGCCCGCACCTACGGCGCGGACCTGAGCCACGCACTGGCGCGCGCCACCTGCAAGTTTTTGCTGGTGAGCTTCACCACCGACTGGCGCTTTTCCCCCAAACGCAGCCGCGAAATCGTCAAGGCGCTGCTGGACAACAAGCGCGATGTGAGTTACGCCGAGATTGATGCGCCTCACGGCCACGATGCCTTTTTGCTGGATGACGCCCGCTACATGAGTGTGGTCAGCTCCTATTTTGATAGCGTTGCGAAAGAGGTGACCCCATGAGCGACCCCACCACCATGCACGCGATAGCCCAACTGGTGCCGCACGGGGCGCGCGTACTCGACTTGGGTTGTGGCGACGGCGCCATGCTGGATCACCTGCAGCGACACCGCGGCTGCACCGGTTACGGCGTGGAAATTGCCGACGCCAATGTGCTGGCCTGCGTGCAACGCGGGGTCAACGTCATTCAGCTCAATCTGGACGAAGGTTTGGCCATGTTTGACGACGCCTCGTTTGATGTGGTGCTGCAGCTCGACACCCTGCAGCACCTGCGCAACGCCGAGGTCATGCTGCGCGAGACGGTGCGCGTGGGGCGCATGGGCATTGTGGCGTTTCCCAACTTTGCGCACTGGCCTAACCGGCTGAGTGTGTTGCGCGGGCGCATGCCGGTGACCAAGCGCTTGCCGTACCAGTGGTACGACACCCCCAACATTCGCGTCGGTACCCATGCCGATCTGGCGCTGCTGGCCGAGCGCAATGGCTTGCGGGTGGTGGATAGCTTTGGTATCCAGGATGGCGCCACGGTGCGCTTCGCACCGAACCTGCTGGCGGGTACCTCGGTGTACCAACTGTCACGCTGAAGTCTTTGGTAGGGTTTAACCTCGCTGGCGACAGCCTGCGGCGCTTCCACTAAACTGAGGGCACTTGGCGACTATGACTTCATGACTTCGGAATCCACCCTATCTACTTTTATTGCCAGTGACGGCGACAACGTCGTTATTCAGGACTGGCCGCTGGACCGTGGCGTTGCCCTGCGCGGCGTGGTCATTGTGGTGCACGGGCTGGGTGAACACGCTGGCCGCTATGAGACGGTGGCCCGTGCGCTCAATGAATGGGGCTTTGCCGTGCGCGGTTACGACCAGTGCGGCCACGGCGAGTCCGGTGGCGCGCGCGGCAGCTTGCCCACCGACACCCGCTTGCTCGACGATTTGGCGGACATTGTGGACAGCACCCGCGCACGCCTGCGCAGCAGCACGCCCCTTATCCTGCTGGGCCACAGCATGGGTGGGTTGGTGGTGGCCCGGTTCGTGTCGCTGGGTGTTCGCGCTGTGGATGGTGTGATCCTGTCTTCTCCGGCCCTGAACCCCGGTTTGGGCTGGTTTCAAAAATTGCTGATCGCCGTGCTACCCAAAATTGCGCCCAATCTGTGCGTGGGCAACGGCTTGAATCCGCAATTCATTTCGCACGATCCGGCGGTGGTTGCCGCCTACAAGGCCGATCCCTTGGTGCACGATCGCATCTCGGCCCGTTTGGCGCGCTTTATCGCCACTGCGGGCCCACAAACCGTGGCAATGGCCGGGCAGTGGACGGTGCCCACCTTGCTGATGTACGCCGGTGCGGACCGGCTGCTCAACCCCCAGGGTAGTCGCGATTTTGCTGCGGCCGCGTCCAAACATGTGGTGACCGCAGTGTGCTTCGAGGCGCTCTACCATGAGATTTTTAATGAGCTGGACCCCGCCCCCGTGTTTGCAACCCTGAAAGCCTGGTTGGAGCAGAAATTTTGAAAAGCGCCAGCAATTGAATACCTTGTTCCAAGCCTTGGGTCGTTTGCGCCTGCGCTGGCGTGGCGGTTTGCCTTTGCGCAGCACCATGATGTTGGTGATTGTGCTGGGCGTCACTGCACCTGCGATGCTGTTGCTGGCGGTGGAGCAGCGGCTGGCCGAAAAGACCCAGAGTCAGCAGCAAGAGAATGCAGAGAATGCCCTGATGGGCATGGGCAGCGTATCGCTGGCGGACCCCATTTGGGTGGTGGACCGGGTTGCCATTAACACCGTGGCCAGCCACCTGCTGGAAAACCCACAGGTGATGGCGGTTCGGGTGGAGGAGGGGCAGTCCGCTGCGCAGGGGTTGCAACGTGTCCGTGAAGGCTATACGCGCTCACTGGACAGTGAAACAGCAAGTCTGAGGCTCAATCGCCGAACCGCATCGATTATGCGAGTCGGAGAGCCCTTGGGCACCTTGACCGTATGGTTTGATATGACCTACGGGCAAGGCGTTTTGCAGCAGCGACGCAGCCAAATGCTGATGCTGGTGGCGCTGCAAGTGATCGTCAGCCTGTTGATCCTGACGCCGGTGTTGGTGGCGCGTATTTTGCAGCCGATTGAGCGACTCAAGGAGCAGGCTACGGCTCTGTTGGACCACGGCGACGCGGGCGACCCATCTGTATTTTCCTGGACCCGCCAGGATGAACTGGGCCTATTGGGCCGGCACCTCAGCAAGGTGCAAAGCCAGCTCGGGGAGTTGTTCCGGCAACTGGGGGAAAAGAACAAGCAGCTGGAACAGCTGGCGATGTACGACCACTTAACCGGTCTGCCCAATCGTGCCCTGTTTACCGATCTGGTACAGCGTGAAATGCTGCACGCACGCCGTAGCAAGCAGCGTTTTGCCGTATTTTTCATTGATCTGGACCGTTTCAAGGCGGTCAATGACAGCATGGGTCATGCAGCCGGCGATGCCCTCCTGGTGGAGGTGGGGCGCCGTCTGCAGGAGACGCTGCGCGAGGTGGACATCGTATGCCGCCAAAGCGGAGACGAATTTTTGGTGCTGGCCCGTGACATTGGTCAGTGGGAGTTCCTGGTCGAGATGGCGCAACGCTTGCTCAAGGCCATTGAGTTGCCGGTGGTGCTGGAGGGCGGATCTGCCCATGTTTCGGCCAGCATGGGTATTGCCCTGTTTCCGGACGATGCGGATGATTTTGAAACACTGGTGAAGAACGCAGACGTGGCGATGTACCAGGCCAAAACCCTGGGTCGGGCGCGGTACAACTTTTTCCATTCTGAGCTCAATTCCCGGTTTCAGGCCAGCATCGAGCTTGAGCAGGAGCTGGACCAGGCGATTGCCGGGGGGCAACTGGTGCTGCATTACCAACCCCAAGTGGATTCGCAGTCCGGCGAATTGGTTGGTGTCGAGGCGCTGGTGCGCTGGCAGCACCCCAAGCGCGGCTTGCTGTACCCGGGCAGTTTTATTGGCATTGCCGAGGAGTCGGGAAAAATCGCTGCTATGGGGGTTTGGACGCTGGGGGAGGCCTGTCGCCAAATGGCCGAATGGAAGACGCGCGGCGTGGCCGTGGGTGCCATGTCCGTCAATGTGTCGGCATTGGAGTTTCGCGACCACCGTTTGCTCGACAGTGTGCAGGCGGCCCTGGGGGCCAGCGGGATTGCGCCACAGGAGCTTGAAATCGAGATCACCGAGAGCGTCTTGATGGCGGAGACCGAAACCAGCCAGCGCATCATTGAACTGCTGCGCGAAATTGGTGTGGGCATCGCCATTGATGACTTTGGTACGGGCTACTCGTCGCTGTCGTACCTCAAACGTTTGCGGCCCAACCAGCTGAAGATCGACCAGTCATTTGTCAGCGACGCCAGCACCGACAACGACTCGCGGGCCATCATCAAAGGCGTGGTCGGCCTCGCTAACGCCTTGGGGCTGACGGTGGTGGCCGAAGGTGTGGAAACACCTGAGCAGCAGCTTTTCTTGCGCGACAGCGGCTGCCACATCTTGCAGGGCTACTACATTGCGCGCCCCCTGCCCGTGAATGAGCTGGAGGCATGGATCGCCAAACGCGTTTAGCGCTGGGCGCGCTGGCGCAGTGCAAACCACCCTAGCGCCATGGCCGTCAGGCCCAAGGGCACCAGCGAGCCCCAATTCAAGGTGTTCCAGCCCTGGGTGGTGATGAGGGCGCCGGAGGCAAAAGAGGTCAGTGCGGTGACGGCAAACACCCAAAAGTTAATTGCCGCCTGGGCACGGTCTTTTTCCTCGGGCCGGTAGGCCCCCAGGGACAAGGTCGTGCCGCCAGTGAATAAAAAGTTCCACCCCACGCCCAGCAAAAACAGGGCCACGACAAATTGGTGCAACTCCACGCCGGACAGCGCAATCGCAATGCAGGCCAGGTTGAGCAGTACGCCGACGCCCATGATGGCCACGGCGCCAAAACGTTTGATGAGGTGGCCGGTAAAAAAGCCGGGGGCGAACATGCCAATCACATGCCACTCCAGCACAAAGGCGGCATCGTCAAAGCCCAGACCACATTGCTGCATAGCCAGGGGCGTGGCCGCCATCAGCAGGTTCATCACACCGAAACCCAATGCGGAGCCCGCGCAGGCCACGATGAAGACCGGCTGACGCATGATTTCTGACAAGGGGCGTCCACTGGCGGAAGCCCCTTTGTTAACCACATGCGCCGGGAACTGGACAAACGCCATCAGCACCATGGCCAGCAGTGCCACGCCCGCCAGGGCGATGTACGCTCCCGCAAACGGAACCTCCAGCAGGGTGCGTGAGCGCGCGGCCAGATTCGGCCCCGCAATGGCGCCGATCAGGCCACCCGCCATCACCAGCGACACCGCTTTTTCGCGGTGGCTGGGCAGGGCCAGTTCGGCGGCGGCAAAACGGTACAACTGTCCATTGGCGCTGTAGTAACCCGCCACCACCGTGGCCCCGACCAGCAGCCAAAACTGGTGGCTGATGACCGCCCAGGCGGCTACCCCCGCAGTGGCCACGGCCACGGCCAAGCCAATCTGGAAGGAAATGCGCCGCCCAAAACGGGACTGCGTGCGCGCCACCAGCGGTGTGCTCAGGGCCGCACCCACCACGTAGCCCATCACCGGCAGTGTTGCCATCCAGCCAAAAGGTGCCAGGCTTAGTCCGACCAGTCCGTTGATGGCAATGAAGGTGACGTTGTTGGTCAGGAACAGCCCTTGACACAAGGCAAGAAGCCAGAGATTTCGGTTCATTCGGGTATTTTTCAATTAGTTGACCTACATCATCGGACATTTCATGGGGGTCTGCTACCTTCGCGGCTTCAAAGTTTGCCTGCGTCCATCGACATGATGACTCCCACCACCGATAGCCCTGTTGCGTCACCATCGACTACCGGCCACGCCGCGCCATTTGAGCTGGTGTGCCCAGCAGGTAGCCTGCCCGCCCTCAAAGCCGCCATCGACAACGGGGCCGACTGTGTCTATCTGGGGTTCCGTGACGCCACCAATGCCCGCAACTTTGCCGGTTTGAATTTTGACGAGGCGGCCATCAATACGGGTATCCGATACGCCCATGACCGGGGTCGCAAAGTGCTGCTTGCCCTCAATACCTACCCGCAGGCGTCCAGTCCGCAGGTGTGGCAAAACGCCATCGACCGGGCCGCCCAAAGCGGTGTCCATGCAGTCATCCTGGCCGACCCCGGCCTGATGGCCTATGCCCAAAAGCACTACCCGGAGCTGCGCCTGCATTTGTCGGTGCAGGGTTCGGCAACCAACTACGAGGCGATCAACTTTTACCACCGGCACTTTGGTATTTCCCGTGCGGTGTTGCCCCGGGTCTTGTCCATGACCCAGGTGGCGCAGGTGCGGGAAAAAACGCCCGTCGAGAGTGAAGTGGTTGGATTTGGCAGCCTGTGCGTGATGGTGGAGGGGCGCTGTGCCTTGTCTTCCTATGTGACGGGCGAAGCACCCAACACCAACGGCGTGTGTTCACCGCCCAAAGCCGTGCGCTGGGTTGAGACACCGCAGGGCCGCGAGTCGCGTCTGAACGGGGTGCTGATTGACCGTTACGCGCCCGGAGAAAACGCGGGTTACCCCACGCTGTGCAAAGGCCGGTTTGATGTGGGCGACGACCACAACTACTACGCCATTGAAGAGCCCACCAGCCTGAACACGCTGGAGCTTTTGCCGCAATTGATGAAGATCGGTGTGCGAGCTATCAAGATTGAAGGCCGCCAACGCAGCCCGGCCTACGTGGCACAAGTCACCAAGGTCTGGCGCGAGGCCATTGACAACTGCCGCGACAACCCGCACCGCTATTCGGCCAAACCGGCTTGGATGAGCAGCCTGGACAAGGTCGCAGAAGGACAACAACACACCTTGGGGGCCTACCACAGGCCATGGAAATGAAACTTGCTTTAGGACCCCTGCTGTACTACTGGCAGCGTGAGACGGTAATGGACTTTTATGCGTCCATCGCCAAGACTCCTGTGGACATCGTGTACCTGGGTGAAACCGTGTGCTCGCGCCGCCGTGAGTTGCGCTTGGCCGACTGGCTGGCCATTGCCGCACGCCTGATCGAGGCCGGCAAAGAGGTGGTCATGTCCACCCAGGTGCTGATCGAGTCCGGCTCGGACGTG
>CAJASG010000409.1 GCA_903944555.1 uncultured beta proteobacterium | reverse complement strand
GTGCCGCAAGGTCGCAATATTGGTGGCGCCAACGCGCGGGTGGGTGATGCGGTGGTGTTGTCGGGCAGCATTGGCGAGCATGGCGTGGCTGTGCTCTCGCAGCGCGAGTCCCTTCAGTTTGAGACCACTATCCAGTCCGACAGCGCCGCGCTGCACACCCTGGTGGCGGCCATGCTGGCCGCTGTGCCGGAGGGGGCGGTGCGGGTGCTACGCGACCCCACCCGTGGCGGCGTGGCCACCACCTTGAATGAGATTGCCCAGCAGTCCGGCGTGGGCATGCATTTACAAGAGGCCACCATCCCGGTGCTGCCGCAGGTGGCGGGCGCCTGCGAGATGTTGGGGCTGGACCCGCTGTACATCGCCAACGAAGGCAAGCTGCTCGCCATCGTCGCCCCCGAGGCCCTGGATGCTGTGCTGACGGAGATGCGCGCCCACCCCTTGGGGGCAGGCGCAGTGTGCATCGGTCGCGTGACCGAAGACCCGAACCATTTTGTGCAAATGACCACCTGTTTTGGTGGCCGACGTGTGGTGGACTGGCTCAGCGGCGAGCCACTGCCGCGTATTTGCTAAAAACTAGCCGTGCAGCGGCGCGGCCAGAGAAATAATCATCAAATTAGTTTCTAGCACCCGTAGATACTGCGCGAGCAGCTACTAAACTTATAGCAATAAGACGGCTGTTTCCAGTCCAGTGGTGGGTAATTGTCGTCAACCAGGCAGCCCAGAATCCCAATGACCTGTTTCGTGCGATACATGGTGTAACTGCGGACTTGTACAGCCGGTGTGGGGCGGTTGCTGCCGTTCGCGACCGGCAGGTAACGGGAAGTCCAGCGGTATTCCACTACCCCATCGACCGCGCAGACTTGGAAGTGCACATGCTCATTGAGGCTGGAGTCGAACCGGTGAATGAAAGCAATTGCGCAAATGTGCAGCGCCGCCTTGAAATGTCATGGTGTTCATGGGGTAACTCATGCTTGTTCTAAGAAACGGCGAGCATCTTTAACCTAGTACGGTTTGGCTTCTTAGAAGGATGAGGGCGGTGAAATGTGCCAACTAGCTTGACGACGACAGCCCAAGCAAGCAAACCTATTGCGCGGCAGCGCCCAAGCTTGCGACGCCTTGCGCCTCCAGCTGAGCCGGGTCGGCGGCCTCAACGCGGTTGCGCCCGTTTTGCTTAGCGCGGTAAAGCGCCTGATCGACTGCTCGCATCACCGTGTCGAAATCAAGTTCCACCGGCGGCAGGTGTACTGAGGCCACGCCAATGCTTACGGTGACCTGCAGCGTCAATGCGCCATCTTCAATGCGCTCCTGCCCTATGGCGTTGCGCAGTGTTTCGGCAATTTGCAAGGCTCCCTTGGCGTCGGTTCCGGGAATCAACACGGCAAATTCCTCTCCGCCCAGGCGGCCCGGCGTATCGGTGTTGCGCACGCACAAGAGCAGCAAGTTGCCCAGGGCGCGCAAGACTGCGTCGCCCGCTGGGTGCCCGTGGGTGTCGTTGACCGCCTTAAAGTGATCTACATCCAGCATCAGCACACTAAAGGGCGTGAGCAGGCGCTTGGACAACTGAAACTGTTGCTGAGCCTCTTCTAGCCAAGCCCGACGGTTTTTCAGGCCAGTTAGGCCATCTTCGTTGGCCAGGCGACTGACGGTGATCAGACTGGTCTTCAGTTCACGGTCTAATCGGCGCAGCTC
>CAJASG010000408.1 GCA_903944555.1 uncultured beta proteobacterium | reverse complement strand
GGCACTTAAGCTATTCACCGGCATTGAAAAGTTCGAGATCATGGCGATTCCGTTCTTCATTCTGGCGGGTAACTTTTTGACCCACGGCGGCGTCGCCCGGCGCATGATCAACTTTGCCTCCAGCATGGTCGGCCACTGGTACGGTGGCCTGGGATTGGCCGGTGTGTTGGGTTGTGCCCTGTTTGCGGCGGTGTCGGGCTCCAGCCCTGCAACCGTGGTGGCGATTGGCGCCATCTTGCTGCCAGCCATGACCAAGGCCGGGTTTCCCAAGAGCTTTGGTGCCGGTGTGATCACCACGTCAGGAGCACTGGGCATTTTGATCCCTCCGTCCATTGTGATGGTGATGTACTCGGTGGCTACCAATACGTCTGTCGGTGCGTTGTTCATGGCCGGTGTCGTCCCCGGTATCGCGTTGGCCGGTGTGCTGGGCGGAGTGACTTGGTACCGCGCACGCAAGTTTGGTTATCCCCGCTTGGCAAAAGCCAGCTGGGTAGAGCGCTTCAAAGCGTTCAAGGAATCGGCCTGGGGTTTGCTGCTGATCGTGATCGTGATGGGCGGCATCTACTCCGGTATGTTCACCCCCACTGAAGCGGCCGCCATGAGCGCGGTATACGCCTTCTTTGTGGCCGTGTTCATCTACAAGGACATGAAGCTCAAAGACGTGCCCCGGGTGCTACTGAACTCGGCCAACATGTCAGCCATGTTGCTGTACATCATCACCAACGCGGTGCTGTTCAGCTTCATCATGACCAACGAAAACATTCCGCAAGCGCTGGCCGACTGGATGCTGGGCAACGGCTTGGGCATGGTGACCTTCTTGCTGGCGGTGAACGTGATTCTGCTGCTGGCGGGCAACTTCATGGAGCCGTCTTCCATCGTGCTGATCTTCGCCCCCATCCTGTTCCCGGTGGCGATGAAGCTGGGCATTGACCCGGTGCACTTCGGCATCATCATGGTGGTGAACATGGAGGTGGGCATGTGCCATCCGCCCGTGGGCTTAAACCTGTATGTCGCCTCCGGCATTACCAAGATGGGGATCACCGAGCTTACCGTGGCGGTATGGCCATGGCTGTTGTCCATGCTGTGCTTCCTGGGTGTGGTGACCTACTGGCCCGCACTGTCCACCTGGTTCCCGCGCATGCTGGGTGTGATGTAGGGCTGCAGTCGCCTAAGCTACTTGCCGCACCCCAAGTGGCCCCACTGTTCTTTATAGTGGGGCCACTTTTCATTTGGAGTCCGCATGCGTATTTGGCAAAAGCCCATCACCCTGGAAGGCCTGACCGCCAGCAGCCTCAACACCGCCGTTAGCCATTTGGGTATCGAGTTTCTGGAAATTGGCGACGACTATTTGGTGGGCCGGGTACCGGTCGACGCCCGCACCCACCAGCCCTTTGGCCTGCTGCACGGCGGGGTGTCGGTGGTGCTGGCAGAAACCTTGGGCTCCGTGGGGGCCAACTGCGCCAGTCCGGACGGCCACCTGTGCGTAGGCCTGGACATCAACGCCAACCACCTGCGTGGCGTAAAGACCGGCTGGGTTACCGGCACCGCCCGTGCGGTGCACATCGGGCGCACCACCCAGGTCTGGCAAATCGACATGCGCAACGAGGCCGGTGAGATGACTTGCGTGTCACGCATTACGATGGCCGTATTGGCACCCAAGTAAACCGTTTTCAGCATCAAATAGGGCTCTAGCCCTTATAGGACGTGCGCAAGCAGCTCCTATTTCCATAGCAACTTCAAGCTGCTAGCCCATCAGCTTCAAGTTCAGCGCACGCTCGGCCAGCCAAACCAGGGCGATAAGCAAGGTCAGCACTGAGCCACCCACAAACACCCCACGCAAATAGAGTGGGGTGTTGCGCAGCCAAAAGGCGACCGGCAAAAACGCGGCCACGATGGCCAGTTGCCCCGCTTCCACGCCCACATTGAAGCCCACCAGGCTGAGCACCAGCGCGTTTTGCGGCAAACCCAGATCGGCCAGCACACTGGCAAAGCCAAAGCCGTGAATCAGGCCAAACACAAAAGCGATCAGCCACCGGCGCGATTGCACCACCGGCTTCAAGTTATTCAGCGCCGCCAGCACCACCGACAAGGCAATGGCCGACTCCACCAGCCGGGACGGCAGCGACACCACACCCAGCGCGGCCAGCGACAGCGTGATGGAGTGCGCCACGGTGAACGATGTCACCACCCACAGCACCTCCCGCAGCGCCTCGCCAAACCGGCCCACCCCACGCCAAGCCCCTGCACTGCGCACCAGCACCACCGGCAACAACAGGGACAGCAAGAACAAGATGTGGTCAAACCCAATCCAGATGTGCCACACCCCTTGCACAAAGAACTGGCCAAACTGCGCCAGCAGCGAAGGCTCTTGCGCGCTGAAGCGCTGCTGGGCGGCCTCGGGGGCCATGATGGCGGAGTGGGTGATGCCATCCAGCTCCACGCGCAACAGGCCCCGGTGCAGCGCGTCCTGCTCAAACAGCAGGCGGTAATTCACACCCAACTCACCCGCGCCCAAGGGGCAGTTGCCTGCCAAACCGAGCACGGCGTAGGCGCCATCGGTGTGTTCATCGACTTGGTGCTGCGTGACTTGCAGCGGGCATACACCGCCCCGCTCCAAGGTGAGCGCGTTGAGCGCCCATGCCGCGATGTCGGCGTGGCGGGCCCGTAGCTCCCCCCAAGTGATTTCACCATTGCCGTCGGCATCAAGCCCAATGGCAAAGTCAATGTCGCGCAGCGCAACGTCCCACTGGCCGCTGACCTGCTGGCCGGTCACGTTGAGCACCAAATAGCTGTCGCTGGCCTTGTGCGCCAGCACCGGGCCCGCCACCGCCAGCATCAGCCCCAGGAAGAAACTGCGCCACCTCATGGCTTGCCGCCTGCGGGCACCGATAGCGCGGACTCCTGCGCCAGGCGGCGCATGCGGGTGTCTTCAAAGCCGCTGCGGCGCAACCAGTCGCGTACCACCTGGGCACTGGCAGGGTCTTTGGCGGCAATGGCGGCCTCCAGCAAAACGCGGGCATCCCGCGGCTCGCGCTGCACGGCGTAGTTGGCTTGTGCCAGGCGCAAGGCGCTGGTCGGGTCTTGGCGCAAGCGCAGCATGAAGCGCGCCTCCTCTGCGCGGTGGGTGGTGTCGCCCCGGGCGCGAGCCGCCGCAAAGCGGTCCAGCAGCATCTTTTGGTGCTTCGCGGCATTGGGGAGTTGAAGCCGCGCCTCGGCCTCGGCCAGCCTGAGCAAGAGGCTGTCGGCCGACTCCCACATTGACAGCAGCCGAACCACTTCGGCAGGCTGATCGGCATCAAGCAAAAAGTCGGCCCAGGCGGCCAGCAAATACACGTCGTCGCGGCCCAGGCCCAGGGCCTCGCGGTAATGGGCTTGCGCGACTGTGCCCTGCCCGCGCCAGGCCGCCACCTCGCCCAGCCGGGTCAGGAGCCACAGGCGGTTGGCGGGGTCGGTGCTACTGCGCAGGGTTTGCAGCAGGGTCTGGTAACCGGCCGCCAGTTGTCCGCTATAGGCCTGCAGCAGCCCCATGCAGGCGCCAGCCAGCGCGTCACGCCCTAATTTTTGCAGGGCGGCGCACTCTTTTTGGGCGGCATCGTAGTCCGCCTCAACCAAAAAAATCGCGCCGCGCCAGGCGTGGGCGGTGGCAAAGTCGGGCTCCAGCACCAAGGCAGTTTCAAAGTCTTTCAGCGCGCCCGCAAAGTCATGCCGGTACTGGCGCAGCACAGCGCGCAGGGTCAGCAACGGCGCTGGCAAGGGGTTGGAGAAACGGGCCACCACCGCCTCGGCATAGCCCACATACCGGGGGTCACCCCGTGCCAGTGCCAGATCAAAATAGGCTTGGCCCAACTCGGCGGCCAACGCCACGTCGGTGGGAGCCTTGGCCAGTGCAGCACGCAGGGCCGCAAGCGCACGCGCAGTCTTGTCGTCCGCCCGAATCGGTAGCTTTTCCAGCACTTCCATGTCAGCGGTGGGGGTGCGGGGGGCAGCCGTTGCGTTCGCCAGCAAAGCCAGCGCTATCGCAATACTAGGGAAAACCCGTGCCCGCAATAAACCTGTCAACCCATTGGTGTGCATGGCTGTTGTATCCTGCACTGCCGACCATTTTGTTGGCAGTAAATTAGTTAATCATCGGAGTCTACCCATGAACAAGTTTTTGTCCGTTTTAATGGTTGCAGCCTTGGCGAGCGTTTCTTTTGGCGCGATGGCTGGTTCGCATGGCGGTGCGATGAAGGATGACAAGAAGATGGAAGAGTGCAAGAAGATGGACCCGGCCAAAGCCGACGAAAAAATGAAGGCCGAGTGCAAAAAGATGATGGAAGCCAAGAAGTAATTCTGCTGACTCGTCTCACGAAGAGCGGGCCTTTGGGCCCGTTTTTTTTGTGCCCTCGTCGGCCCGCCGGGCTGGTTTAATTTATAAGCCAAATAGGGCTATGACCCTTATAGGATATGCGCAAGAAGCTCCTATATTTATAGCAAAACCAGCATTGCGAGCCCCTTACTCTTGCTGCGCCTGCGCCAACTTTTGGCTCTTCCAATACACGTCATCCCCCACCGAGCCGTCCGTGCGGTGGCGGTTCAGCACGCGGGACAGCACAAACATCAAATCAGACAGGCGGTTCAGGTACTGGCGCGGCGTGTCTTTCAACGCCTCTTCATTGCCCAGCGCCACCACGGCGCGCTCGGCACGCCGGGCCACGGTGCGGCAGACATGCGCCAAAGACGCAGCGCGGGTGCCTGCAGGCAGAATGAATTCCTGCAGCCGCGGCAGCGCCT
>CAJASG010000407.1 GCA_903944555.1 uncultured beta proteobacterium | reverse complement strand
ACCATGGGCGAGGTGTTCCAACTGGGGGCAGAGCAGGTGTTTGTGTCTGCAAGCATCGGCATCACGATGTACCCCGCGGATGCCACCGACATTGAGAGTCTTTACAAGAACGCAGACCAAGCGCTTTATGTTGCAAAAGGAGCAGGACGCAACCGCTTCAGCTTCTTCACCCCCGCACTTCAGGAGGCCGCGCAAACACGGGTGCGTCTGGCAAACGACTTGCGCACGGCGCTGGTCGAACAGCAATTCCGAGTGGTCTACCAGCCGATTGTGAATTTGACCACCGGGGCTATACACAAGGCAGAAGCCCTCATTCGCTGGCAGCACCCCACCCGTGGGCTGGTCAGCCCCGCGGCTTTTATCCCGATTGCGGAGGCCAGTGGCCTCATTGTGGATATTGGTGAATGGGTGTTTCAACAGGCCATGGCGCAGGTCCAACGGTGGCGCCAGACGCTGGATCCCCATTTCCAGATCAGTGTGAACAAATCCCCGGTGCAGTTTCACCACAACGACACTGGCCGTGCGCCCTGGGACCTCCAACTGCAGGCGCAGGGTTTGCCCGGCGCCTGCATCGTGGTGGAAATTACCGAGGGGCTGTTGCTGGACACGTCCACCAACGTGGCCGACCAGCTGCTGGAGTTGCGGGACTCGGGCATTCAGGTGTCGCTGGACGACTTTGGCACCGGTTACTCGTCCTTGTCTTACCTGCAAAAGTTTGACATCGACTTCGTCAAGATCGACCAGTCGTTTGTGCGCCACCTGATTGACCACTCGACCGATCTAGCGCTGTGCAAAGCCATTATTGTGATGGCACACGCCCTGGGCATGAAGGTGATTGCCGAAGGCGTTGAAACCCAGCTCCAGCGCGACCTGCTGGCCACTGCGGGCTGTGACTATGCCCAAGGCTATTTTTACGCCCGGCCCATGTCAGAGCCGGACTTTGAGGCCTTCGTGGCCGACTACACCAAGCGCACGCCGGTCTGAGCGTTAAACCAGTTGTTGTGGCGACTGCTGACGGTCAGGCCCGTTTGCTCGCCCACCTTCATGATCGAATTAGGCGCCACGCGCACCGTCATCAGGCCCACCGAGGTCTTGACCACCACATAGGTATCGGCACCGGTGGGCTCCACCAGCACCACCTCGCCGCGCCATGGCGCATTGGGGTCAATGTGGATATGTTCTGGCCGCTGGCCCAATGTGACTTCTTTGGCGTCTGGGCACACGATGTCCAGTGAGCCACCCAAAAACACGAACTTGCCGTTCTCGCCAACGGTCTCGATCTTGCCGGGTATGAAGTTCATATTCGGCGAGCCAATGAAGCCCGCCACGTAGGTGTTGGCCGGGCGACGGTAGATGTCATCGGGCGTGCCGATTTGCTGCAGGATGCCGTCCTTCATCACCGCAATGCGGCTGCCCAGCGTCATGGCCTCGATCTGGTCGTGGGTGACGTAGACACTGGTGATGCCGGACACATGGTGCAGGCGCTTGATCTCGGCGCGCATTTCCACCCGCAGTTTGGCATCCAGATTGGAGAGCGGCTCATCAAACAAAAACAGTTGCGGGTCACGCGCCAAGGCCCGCCCCATGGCCACACGCTGGCGCTGGCCACCAGACAACTGTGCGGGGCGACGGTCCAGCAAATGTTCGATTTGCAGCATGGCCGCCACCTCATGGATGCGCTTGGTGCGCACATCCTTGGGCACCTTGCGCATTTCCAGCGCGAAGCCAATGTTGTCGGCCACGCTCATCGTGGGGTACAGCGCATAACTCTGGAACACCATGGCGATGTCGCGCTGGGCCGGGGCCACGCCGATAACGTCTTTGCCGTTGATGCGCAACTCGCCTTCAGTCGGCTCTTCGAGCCCGGCGATGATGTTGAGCAGTGTGGATTTGCCGCAGCCGGAAGGCCCGACCAGAATCAAAAACTCGCCGGGGGCGACGTCAATCTCAATTTTTTTCAAAACCTCAACGGCCTTGTCGCCCTTGCCATATACCTTGCGAATGCCCGCGATGTGGAGTGAAGCTGCCATGATTTTTTATCCTTTCACCGCGCCAGCGGTGAGACCTTTAACGAAATATTGACCTGCCAAGACATAGACCAGCATGGTGGGAAGACCGGCAATCACGGCCGCAGCCATGTCGACGTTGTAGCTCTTCACGCTGCTAGACGTGTTGGCCATGTTGTTCAGGCCGACGGTGATGGGTTTGCTGTCGGCACCACTGAAGGCGACACCGAACAAAAAGTCGTTCCAGATGTTGGTGAACTGCCAGATCAGCGTGACCATCAGAATCGGCGTGGACATCGGCACCACAATACGGTAGAAGATGCGCCAAAAGCCAGCCCCGTCGATGCGCGCCGCGTTGACCAGCTCTTTCGGAATCGCGGTGTAGTAGTTGCGGAAAAACAGCGTGGTGCCCGCCAAACCGGCAATGCAGTGCACCAGAATCAAACCGGACAGCGAGCTGGACAGGCCAAAAAAGCCCAACACCTGGCTCATGGGCAAGAGCACCACTTGGAACGGCATGAACACACCAAACAGCATGAAGCCAAACAGCACCTCGCTGCCCTTGAACTTCCACATACTCAGTACGTAACCATTGATGGCACCCCAGGCTGTCGAGATCAGCACCGCAGGCACCGCCATGATCACCGAGTTGACGAAATAGGGCTTCAAGCCACGGCAATCGACGCCGGTGCAGGCACTCGACCAGGCCAGCGCCCAGGACTCGAAATTGAGCGAGGTAGGCAGACTCAACAGGTTACCTGAACGAATCTGGTCCGCATCTTTGAACGATGTGGCCAACATCACATACAACGGGGCCAGGAAAAAGAAAGCAGCGATCAACAGCACGCCGTAAATCAGCACGCGGGGGAGGTGTTTGGCAGTCATGGGGTAGGCCTTTGGGGATTAGCGGTCATGCGGCTTGGCGCGCAACTCGCTGTAAAGGTAGGGGACCACAATGGCCGCCACGGTCGCCAGCATCATGGTGGCGCTGGCCGCGCCCAGACCGATCTGGCCGCGGGTAAAGCTCATCACATACATGAAGGTGGCCGGTACATCGGTGGCATAACCCGGGCCGCCGGCCGTCAGGGCCATGACCAGATCAAAGCTCTTGATCGACAGGTGGGACAACACCAGTACGGTAGAGAACACCACCGGGCGCAGGATGGGCAAAATAATGCGCCAATAAATCAGGGGCAACGATGCGCCATCAATTTGCGCAGCCTTGATGATGCTGTCGTCAATGCCGCGCAAACCGGCCAGCGACAGGGCCATTGCAAACCCGGCGGACTGCCAGATACCGGCGATCACCACGCAGTAAATGGCGGTGTCCGATTGCACCAGCCAGTCAAAGTGGAAGCTGGCCCACCCCAGGTCGTGCATCAGCTTCTCCAGCCCAAGGCTGGGGTTCAAAATCCATTTCCAGGCGGTGCCCGTCACGATGAAGGACAGTGCCATGGGGTACAGGTAGATGGTGCGCAACACACCTTCAAACCGGACCTTCTGGTCCAGAAAAATCGCCATACCCATGCCCAAGGCCATGGATCCGCCCACATACAGCACGCTGAACAGGCCCAGATTTTTCAGGGCGACATACCAGCGGTCCATGTCCCAAAGGTTGACGTACTGATCCAGCCCCACAAACTCTTCGTAGTTGGGAAGCATGCGCGAGCCGGTCACGGACAGCACGCCATTCCAGATCATGAAGCCGTAGATGAAGGCGAACCCGAGCACAAAGCCCGGCGCAATCACCAGCTTGGGAATAATGTTTTCAAGGGATTTCATAAGCGTTGCTCTCGTATGGCAATAAATGCACCTCAAGCAGAAGGCTTGGGGTGCATGCCAAAGCGAAGTAAAGGAGGAGGCCAAAGGCCGGGGGACATGAACGGCGGCATGTACCCCAGGCCTTCTGCGGTCAAACGAACCGATTACTTGGTCGCAGCAGCCTTGGCAATGTTCTTCATGCCATCAGCCACGGAGATCTTGTCGTCGTTCCAGAACTGGCTAACCGCGTCCTTGATGGCGCCTTCAGCTGCTGGCTTGATGGCCATGCCGTGGGCAACGGAAGGAACCAGACCACCGGTTTTAGCGGTGTCAACAAAGTCTTTGGAAGACAATTTAGCGCAATCGTCAAACTTATCCATACTCATTTTCAAACGAACAGGGATAGAACCCTTATTCAAGTTGAAAACTTCCTGGAACTCGGTTCCCATGATGGCTGCAGCCAAATCAGCCTGCGCCTTTTGGGCGCCTGCATCTTTAAGCTTGAACATGGCAAAAGAGTCCACGTTGAAGGTGTAAGCATTGGCAGTGCCGGGAGCGGCAGCGCAGATGTAGTCTTTACCGGGAACCTTACCAGCAGCAGAGAACTCGCCCTTGGCCCAGTCACCCATGAACTGAAAGGCTGCCTTCTCTTGAATCACCATGGCAGTAGCCAGGTTCCAATCGCGGCCTGGAGCGGCAGCATCGGTGTAACCCTTGACCTTGCGGAAGGTTTCCAGCGATTTCTTCATGGTGGCGCTGGTCAGTGCTTTTTGGTCCAGCTTGATCAATGCATCGGTGAAGAATTTAGCACCGCCCACACCCAACACCACGGACTCAAAGGTCGTGAAGTCTTGCCAGTTTTGGCCACCGTGGGCCACGGGAATCAAGCCCGCTTTTTTGACCTTTTCAGCTGCGACAAAGAACTCATCCCAAGTTTTGGGGGTAGTTGTCACGCCAACCTTCTTCAGCACTGCGGAATTCGCCCACATCCAGTTCACACGGTGCACATTGACCGGAGCGGCCACGTAGCTACCCTTGTACTTCATGACATCTGCCACTACTGTAGGCAACAACTCGTCCCACTTCTCAGCCTTGGCGGTTGCATCCAGGTTAGCCAAAACGCCTTCCGAAGCCCATTCTTGAATGGCGGGGCCCTTGATTTGGGCGGCCGCAGGGGGGTTGCCCGACACCACACGACTCTTCAGCACTGTGGCAGCGTTATCACCACCACCACCAGCCACTGCGAAATCTTTCCATGTGTGGCCTTTGGCCTGCATGATTTTCTTCAACTCGGCGACTGACTTGGCCTCACCGCCGGACGTCCAGTAGTGCAGAACTTCAACTTCACCAGCGTGAACCGCTGCACCCGCCACGACCAATGCCACTGCGGTGGCGAGTTTTGAAAGCTTCAACATCATGTCTCCAAAAAGTTAGATTCGAGCTGACACCATGTCATCTTGAATTCGTTAATTTTTGATTAATTAACGAATTATTACATTAGGACTTTCCCTAGGTCACCTTAAACGCACAGGGAAGCTTTTGACTTGCTGCAAAATGGTGATCCGCGTTTCTCTATGCCAATGCAACACCATGCGCTCTGATGTCCCTGAACTGTCCAGTGAGTTGGTGAATGCCGTGGACAGCATGCCCGCGTTTCCCGAAAGCGCACAGAGAATTTTGCGGCTGACACGGGATGCATCCTGCGCGCCGAAGGACTTGGTAGAGGTCATTGATAGAGACCCCGTCGTTACGGTAAAAGTCTTGCGCGTGGTTAATTCTGCTTATTACAGCCTTCCCAGAAAAATCAGTTCTATCAGCCATGCGGTGGTTTTTTTGGGGTTCAACACCGTCAAAAATCTCTCACTAAGCATCGCCGCAGTGGGCATGTTGCCAACCAATCCATTGGCAGGATTCGACGGGAAAGGGTACCTTCTGCATTCGCTCACGGCAGCGGGAATTGCGCGACAGCTGGCGATGAAAATTCCGGGTGCGGACCCACATGACTTTTTTATCGCTGGTCTGCTCCACGATTTCGGCAAGGTCGTCATCGCACAAGGCATGCCGATAGAGTTCAAAAAAGCACTGGAATTCAGCGTGTGGCACGAGGTATCGCTGCACTGTGCATTACGGGATGTGGTTGGTATTGACCATTCAGCCGTCGGAGCCTTGTTGCTGGAGAAGTGGCAGTTTCCTGTCGACCTCGTCGAGGCTGTTCGCTACCAACACCAAGTGGAACTCAAAGACAGCGATTTGATCGCTGGCGTTTACACCGCCAACCAAATTTGCCGGCACTTGGGGGTTGATTTTGGAGGGCCATCCAAACGCGAAGATCTGCCAGCAAACGTTGCTCACCGTATGGGGGGCAATCTGGATCAGATCATCGCCCAAATGGGCGACCTGAAGCCCCTATTGGAAGAAGCAAGGCGATTTATCAGAATATGACCACGCATTTGAACCAGCGGAGACACGCGTAAATGGACCAGCCATCTTTGCCCCCCGAGAACAGAAAACCCACCATTCTGTGTGTGGATGATGAGCCCAGCATCCTGTCGGCACTGCGCCGGTTGTTTCGGGCCCATGGTTTTCAGGTGCTTGCTGCCGAAAGTGGGCAGGCTGGATTGGCTATTCTTGAACAGGAGACAGTTGATCTGGTTATTTCCGATATGCGGATGCCGGAGATGGATGGCGTCGTTTTTCTCGAACATGTGCGCCAGCGTTGGCCGGACATTCTTCGGCTGCTGCTGACCGGTTACGCCGACATCACGTCCATCATGGGTGCCATCAACCGCGGTGAGATCTACCGCTATATTGCAAAACCCTGGGACGACAACGACATCATTTTGATTGTCCAGGGCGCACTGGAGCGCAGCGCTCTGGAAAAGGAGAAGAAACGACTGGAAGCACTGGTTTTGCAGCAAAACGAAGAACTGCAAACCATCAATGCCAGCCTTGAAGTCAAGGTGGAGGCGCGAACTGCGGAGCTCAAGCAATCCAACACCGCGTTATCGGGCGCCAATGACCGCCTCAAAAACAACCTGATCACGTCGATCAAAATTTTTACGGCGTTGATTGAGTTACGCAATCCCAAATTGGCAGGGCACTCACGCAAGGTGGCCGACCTGTCACGCCGTATGGCGCAGGCACTGAATCTGGAAAACAAGCAGGCACAGGACCTCTTTGTTGCGGGCCTGTTGCACGCGATTGGCAAGGTGGGGTTTGATGACGAACTGATGGGCACGCCAGTGGCCTCCATGACCCCACGGCAGCTGGAGGCCTATCGCCAGCATCCGGCGCGTGCTGAACAGCTACTGATGCCCCTGGCAGAACTCAAGACCGCCGTGGAACTCATTGGTGCGCAGCTGGAGCGGCATGACGGGTCGGGCTACCCCAAAGGCATCGCCGGGCGCAAGATACCCATGGGCGCAAGAATATTGGCACTGGCCAGCGACTTTACAAGCTTGCAGGCCGGTATTCTGGAACCGCGACAACTCAGCGCAGCACAAGCCCATGCGATGTTGCTTCAACAACGCGGGCATCACTATGACCCCGATGTGGTGGACGCGCTGACCTCCCTGCTAGGTCCCTTGTCGAAAGATTTGGAGCAGTCGCCGGTCCCCGGCACCAAATCCGTCACGTCCGGTGACTTGGTGGAAGGCATGGTTCTCTCTCGGGATCTGCTGTCCCCTAGTGGAATGTTGTTGCTGACGGCCGGCCATGTGCTGGACGACGCCGTCATACGGAAGATCATTAGTTTTGAGCGATCCATCGCCTGGAAACTATCCGCAGAAGTTCGACCACACCCCACCGCGCCATTGAACAGCACGTATGAAAAATAGGCTGGAACAACACCCCGGTCAGCAGCGATTGCTGAGCCTCTATGCAGCGCTCGTCGAATGTGACCACGCTGTTATTCGAAGCACCACCCGTGGTGAGTTGTTCGATGGCATTTGCCAACATCTGGTCAAACTGGGGGAGATGGATTTTGCATGGATCGGCATGGCGGACGTTGGGGACAACAACGTGTGGCCGCAAGCCCATTTCGGAGAGGGATGGAACTACTTCGAATTTATGCAAATGTCTGCCGAGGTCAAAGCCTTGCCGAGAAACGGCCCTGCCGATGTTGCCATTCGGGAAAACCGTGCTGTGTGGTCAGCCGACATGTTGGCAGACCCACGAATGGAGAACCGATGGGAGCTGGCAAAGACCAGGGGATGGCACTCGGCCGCAGTCTTGCCGTTAACGATCGGTGGCAAGGCCATGGGGGCATTGTCGATTTATGCCAAGACCCCCAATGCGTTTGGTGAAAAAGAATGCAATTTGCTAGTGCAATTGGCATCGAATATCAGCTATGCGATGGATTTTTTTGAGCTCGACTTCGAACGAAAGAAAGCTGAATACGCGCTGATTGAAAGCGAGGTGCGCTACAGCGCATTGTTCGCAAGCAATTGCATGCCAATGATGGTTGTGAACCCCGCCGATGGACGCATAGTCGACGCCAACATAAAGGCAGTCAATTTCTACGGATGGAATCACTCCGCGCTCACATCCATGTGCCTGTCGGATATCAACGCCATGAGTCCGGAGGAAATCCGCGCTGAAATGGCACATGCGGTGAAGACTGGAAAGTCCTATTTCAATTTTCACCACCGCCTGGAGAACGGCGAATTGCGCGATGTTGAGGTCTTCACAAGCCCGATCAGCTTTGGTGGGCAGACCTATTTGATATCGGCAATCCACGACGTGACCGAACGCCATCGGCTTGAGGTCCGTGTGCGCGATGCGCAGTCGCTAATGCAGCGTTTTATTGACCAACTTCCTGGAACGGCGTTTATCAAAGACAGTCAACTGCGACTACTGATGGCCAATCGGCATTTGGGCAAGATGCTCGGAGTGGATCCACAGAGCCTGATTGGCAAAACAGCCCACGAGATTTTCCCCCCCGAGTTTGCAGAGACCATCACACAACTTGACCACGAGATGTTGGCGCGTGGCGGCAGCCACACCTATACTGAAACCTACAACGATCGTCACAACGAGACCAGCATGTTCGTGCTGGATGACGGTTCCGGGCAGCGCTTGTTAGGGGGCCTCAGCTTTGATGTGACAGAGCGGTATCGCGCCAGCGAACGATCCACGGCTTTGCTGCGCATCAACGCCCTCAGCACCCAACTTGCTGAAAAGGAATTTTTGACCGCTGGCTTGGAGCTGGCAGAAAAGCTGACGCGCAGCAAAATCGGGTTTCTTCATTTCGTCAATGACGATCAGGAAACACTGGAGCTGGTGACCTGGACCTCCTCCGCCCTGAAGGGCTGTACCGCTGCCTTTGACACCCATTACCCGGCCAGTCAGGCGGGCATTTGGGCCGATTGTTTGCGGGAGGGCAAGCCCGTTGTCTTCAATGACTACGCCAGTTACACGAAGAAGAAAGGCCTGCCGCCCGGTCACGTCGTCATGACACGGCTGACCTCTGTCCCCATCGTTGAAAACGGGAAAGTACGGCTCATGCTGGGGGTCGGCAACAAGGAAAGTGACTACACCGATTTCGATGTCGATACGCTGCTGCTCATTGGCAACGACTTGTGGCGCATCGCTCGGAGGTCGCGCGCTGAGACTGCACTTCGTCAACGGCTTGAAGAGTTGGTTGTCGTCAACAAGAAACTTTCCGACATGCAATTGCAGCTGCTTCAATCGGAAAAAATGGCCTCTATTGGCCAGTTGGCGTCGGGGGTCGCACATGAAATCAATAACCCCATCGGTTTTGTTAAATCCAATCTTGGCTCCTTGGCAACCTATGTCAAGAATCTCGCGGAAATTATTGAGTCTTATGAAGCCGCAGAAAAGGAATTGGGTGCGCCGTTTGCCACCGCATTCGAGACCACACGTGCACGCAAACTGGAGCTGGACTACAACTTCCTGATCAAGGACCTGTCCCAATTGATAGAAGAGTCACGCGAGGGCGTACAACGCGTCAGCAAAATTGTGCTGGATCTGAAGAATTTCTCACGCTCCGGCGACGGGGCCAAGGAGTGGAGCGACATCCACGCGGGCATGGAAACCACCATCAATATTGTCTGGAACCAGCTCAAATACAAAGTGGAGGTCATTCGCGAGTACGGAACATTGCCTCTGGTGCGCTGTGTAGCGTCCCAGATTAACCAAGTGGTGATGAACCTGCTGATCAATGCGGAACAGGCCATTGCAGATCGGGGCCACATCACCCTGCGTACCGGCGTGGAGGGCGACCAGGTCTGGTTCGAAGTGCAGGATGACGGTTGCGGCATCTCCCCAGAGAATCAGGTGCGAATCTTTGAGCCGTTTTACACCAGCAAACCCGTTGGCCAGGGAACCGGATTGGGTCTATCGATTACCTTTGGCATCATTCAGCAGCACCAGGGAACGATTTCCGTACAGTCCGCACCCGGACAGGGAAGCACTTTCCGCGTGACGTTACCCATAGAGAGCAAGGAGACTGCGCCGCCATGAACCTGATGACCTGGAGCGACCATTTTGTATCCGGGATTGACCCGGTAGACGCGCAGCACCGGGCGCTGATTGACATGATCAATGCCGCCGCGCCGCACTTGGCCAGTGGGGGCGACGACGCCAAACGTGAAGTTGGGCCGCTGTTGGATAAGTTGATCAATTACGCGGCAACGCACTTCAAGTTTGAAGAGACTTTGATGCAGCAGGTCCATGTTGCGCCCGAATATTTTGCACAGCATTGCCGCACGCATGAGACCTTTGTCGACGAAGTCCTGCTGATGCGCCAGCAGTACGAGTCGGGGGGCAACCTGAGCGGCAGCGAATTACTGCACTTTCTGACCAGTTGGCTGACTTTCCATATCCTGTCGGAAGACAAGCGCATGGCCCGACAAGTGCTGGCCATTCAGACGGGACGGACTCCAGACCTCGCCTATGCCGAACTGGATGCCCACGAGGGTGCGCCGCAGGCCGTGTACACCGCAGCACTGGTTGATTTGTTTTCTTTGCTCACCGAACGCAATCGCACGTTGACGCAGGCCAACGAGCAGGTACGCCATGCGAAGCAGGCGCTCGAAACCGTCAACAGCATGCTGGAGGCCCGGGTGGAAGAACGCACACACGCACTGGGTGCGGCTAACTCGGCACTCCAGGCGGAGCAACAGGCCCTGGTGGAGTCGATTGGTCGTCTGGAACAAGCCCAAGGCCAGCTGTTGCAGTCCGAGAAAATGGCCGCTGTGGGGCAGTTAGCCGCCGGCGTCGCCCATGAGATCAACAACCCCATCGGTTTCGTGAGTTCCAACCTGGGTTCACTGTCTACCTATGTCGCGCAGATGTTCGAGCTCATCACGGCCTATGAACAGGCGAGCACAGCACTGCCACCCGCTCAGCGAACAGCGATTGAAGCGGCCCGTAAGCGGGTAGAAATTGAGTACCTGCGCCAGGACGTGCCCGAGTTGCTCACCGAGTCCAAAGAAGGGCTTGCGCGCGTCAAACGCATCGTCAATGATTTGCGCGACTTTTCCCATGTGGATGCGGACCACTGGGCACCCGGCGACATCAACCAGGCATTGGAAAGCTCGCTCAATGTTGCGAGTAACGAGCTCAAGTACAAGGCCGAGGTGGTCAAACAGTTAGCCTCATTGCCACCCATCGTCTGCATTGTTTCGCAGCTCAGCCAGGTGTTTTTGAACCTTCTGGTCAATGCGGCGCATGCCATACAAGGCCAGGGAGAAATCACGGTCCGCACCGGCACCGGGGACGACCAGACGGTGTGGATTGAGATCAGCGATACGGGTTGCGGCATGTCCGAGGAAACGCAGAAACGGATATTTGAGCCGTTTTACACGACCAAAGCGGTGGGCAAGGGAACCGGGCTGGGCTTGTCTATTTCATGGGAAATTATCAAACGCCACCAAGGCACGATTGACGTAAAAAGCACCCTTGGACAAGGCTCGACTTTTCGAATTACATTGCCACAAGAACACACCCAATAGCCAAGCCCCCATATGGACATCAAGAGCCTGACAGACACCCCCGGAAAGTTGCCCACCATTCCCAAAGTTACTCAAAAGCTGATTGAGAGCTTTGGCTCGGCAGATGTTTCCGTCGGCGAGATCGCGGCACTGATTACCGCCGACCCCGCACTCAGCGCCAAGTTACTCTGGTTGGCAAACTCTGCCTATTTTCACGTGTCCAACACCATTGGTACGGTGGACGATGCCCTGCGTATGCTGGGTTTTGTGATGGTTCGAAACATGGTGCTTGGCAATGGCCTGGCATCTGCGTTTCGCAACACGCCAGGCATGGATTTGAAACAGTTCTGGCGATACAACCTCTACACCGCCTGTGCCTCCCGCTGGTTGGCGACCCACCTTGGCACCAACAGCGATATGGCTTTCACACTGGGACTGATGCACGGGATTGGGCAACTGCAGTTGCACGCGGTTGCCCCAGCAGCCATGACTCCGTTAGATCAACAATTGAATGTTCTGGACGCAAAACGCCATGGACTCGAAACCACGGCACTGGGTTTTCATTACGGCGACGTGTCTGCTGCATTGGCCGGTGTCTGGAACTTCCCAACGCCAATCGTGAATGCTTTGGGCAACATCCCCGACCCCTTGTCGGCCGCCGAATTTTCGACACCCGCAGGCTGTGTGCACATCGCCGCATGGCTGGCCCGCACCGAAGTGCTGGCCAGTAACGACAAGGAAATCGAAGCCAGTTACCCGAGCGCAGTAGGTCTGCGCTTGGGTCTGCCACCCGTTTGGGCGCCTGCGCTGATGCCGCCGCTCAAGGACCTCACGCAGGGGCTGGAAGACTTGCTTGCCTGATAGCTACGCAACCACCAGCGCCAACGCAGCAAAGTCCCCCACCCGATCACCCAGCCCAGCTGGCACGATCTGAACCCCGTCCGTTAACGCACCCAATTTTCCGGCGACCTGCGCGCGCAGCTTGGGCAGAAGGTAATCGCGGTGGTGCCAGAACACGCTGCCGCCAATGCTGATGGCCTGCAAATCCAGAGTGGCAATCATGTTGTACAGCGTGCGCCCCATGACCCGGCAAAGATCATCAATAATAGCCACAGCCCCCGCATCACCTGCGTGAGCAGCTACGAAAAGCATAGCGGAATCGGTGTACCCCTGCGCAGCATAGCGCCGGGGAATGGCGTTGCCAGCGACCAAACCCTCCACATCACCGACATTGCCGCAGCCGCACAGGGCATCGTCGTTGTCGCTGACAAAGGTGTGGCCAACATGCCCGGCATTGCCGTTTTTTCCCCGCAAAATGCGCCCATCCACACACAAGCCCATGCCAATGCCGGTGCTCCAAGTGACATAGGCACAGTTATCAAAACCCTGCAGGGCGCCCCAACGGCGCTCGGCCTCCAGTGCGCCGACGCCATCGTTTTCCACCCGCACATTGGGGAACACCGCACGCAAGGGGGCCTCCAGCAAGGCCGTGGTCCAGTCGTTGGGCAGGCCACGCGCCTTACCCGCCAAACCGCCGCAGATATTGGGCGCCGCCAGCTCGACCAGTCCGTCGCGCATCACAAACGGGCCGCACGATGCCACCCCCACCGCCGCAATGTCGGCAACCGCCACCCCGGCACTGGCGCAGCTTTGCCCCACCAGTCGAATGATCTGCGCCGCCAACGCGCCGTGGTCGCCCTCTTTCGCCGTCGGTTCGGCTACTTTGCCGCGCACACCGTGTTCATCTGCCACGCACACGGCCACTTTGGTGCCGCCAATATCAACACAGGCGACCGGCGCTGCGCCGGGGGGTAGCTGAACTACAGGAACAGAAGATGCTTGCTGCATGGGGTTTACCTTTGACTTTGAATGTGCTGAACCGGTGGCAGGACTAGGGGCGACCGTAGTCGTCTTGCAGGCGAACGATATCGTCTTCGCCCAGATAGGTACCAAACTGCACCTCGATGATTTCCATGGGCTGCGTGGTGGTGTTGGCCAGACGATGCACCTGGCCCACAGCGATGTCGCAATGCCCGCCTGTCGCTAACTCGAATTGTGTCTCACCCAAGGTCACCTGCGCCACGCCCTGCACCACCACCCAGTGCTCGGCGCGCTGGTGGTGTTTTTGCAAGCTAAGTTGCTGTCCGGGAAGCACAGCAATGCGCTTGATTTTGTTGCCCGGCACCTCAGACACCGTTTCATACCAGCCCCAAGGGCGATGGGTGCGTTCAATGGTCTGCGTTCGGGTGTCAATGGGCATGGCGGTCTCGTGTCTCTGGTTGGTAATTTTTCGTTAATATTACCCCGCATCCACCCCCCAGGGTTACCAAGCCGTTACTAAGTTACCAATTTATTGCGAATTTTTAACGCCTTGTTACAAGCGGTGTGTCTTGTCGCCGTGTGCAAACCCCAAGGCATTCCACACCGGTCCCTTGGTCAATCCAATCACCTTGAAGAACTCCCCCATCTCGTGCTCCAGGATGAGTTTTTGTGCCGCCACCCGCTCAGGCAGAGGGGCGGTCTGCATGGCGTCCACCAGCCCGCAGTTGATCAAAAAATGGGCCTGGTTGGTATAGCCCAGCACCTCCAGCCCGGCGTCCTGGGCGGCCAGCGCCACGCCGGTGAAGTTGACGTGCGCCGTAATGTCTTTCAGGCCGACATCGGACAACGGATCGACATCGCTCTGGTGGGCGCGGTGGCACATCACGGTGCCCATGTGGCGCTGCGGGTGGTAGTACTCACCTTCCGGGAAACCATAGTCCAGCAAGAAGATGGCACCGGCCTGCAGGTGGTCCGCCAAGGTGCGGACAAAGGCCTCGCCCTGCGGGTGAATTTCGGTCAGATAGTCGTGGGGGCCCTCTATGTCGATGGGCGGGCGCAGCGCGGTGGGAAGGTCTTGCCAGACAAAACCCGCATCCCCGCCGGGCAAAGTGCCAGCATCAGCACAGGCCACGCCGCGCTCGTGCCACACGCCATTGACACGGGCCAGCAGTTGCACCGGCATGGCGTCCAGCACTTCGTTGCCGACCACCACGCCGCGCAGTCCATCGGGCAGCTCAGCCACCCAGCGCACGGTATCGGCATGGGCGTGCAGCGTGGCTTTCTGACGCGCTTTGAGCGAATCAGACAAATCCACGATGGTGTAGCGACGCACCGGCACCTCCATGGCAGCCAAAGCATCCAGCAGCTGCAAAGCCAGCGCGCCGGTGCCGGCGCCAAACTCCCAGATTTCATCGGTACCGGTGGCGGCCAGGGCTTGCGCCACTTGGCGGGCCAGCGCTTGGCCAAACAGCGGCGTCATCTCGGGGGCGGTGACAAAGTCGCTGCTGCCCGCCATGGTGCCAAATTTGGTGGAGCCATGGGCGTAGTAGCCCAAACCGGGCGTATATAGGGCCTGCGCCATGAAGGTATCAAAGCCCATCCAGCCGCCCTGATCGCGAATGTGGGCCTGAAGTTGGGCCACCAAGGCCGCATGAATATCCTGGACCGAGCGGTCCATCGGGGGGGTCGTTAAAATCGGAGGTGTTGTCATAGCAGCCTGAATTGTCCCCCAATGTCCGCCCATCCTGGCGGCCAACCCCAAGGACCAGTCCTCAAACGGCAAACCCACCCACTAATCCAATGCAAGCAACGCCCAACACAATTCCCTGCGACTTCTTCCTGACAGGATGGGCGCATGGTTAAGCGCGTGCTGGTCACCGGCGGCGCGTACCGGTTGGGAGCCCTCATCTGCAAGACTTTCGCCCAGGCGGGCTGGGAGGTCTGGTGCCACTTCCACCGCTCTGCAGACGCAGCGCAGTCGCTGTGCCATGAACTACAGCAACTCGGGGCAAACGCCCATACCGTACAAGCCGATCTGGCCATTGAGGCACAACGGCGAAAAATGATGGAGCACATCACAGCCCAAGCAGGGGCGCTGCACTGCCTGGTGAACAACGCCTCTAGTTTTGAGCCCGACAGTGGCGACCAACTGGATGTAGAAGGTGCGCGCCAACAACTGGAAGTCAATTTGCTGGCCCCCTTGTCGCTTGCCAGCCTGATGGCGCAAAGCCTGCCCGCAGAGGAATCCCTGGGCACACGCAGCATCATCCATATGCTGGACCAAAAAGTCTTCAACCTGAATCCCGACTACTTCTCCTACACCGTCTCCAAGCTCGCGTTGGAGCGCGCAGTGGCCCTGCAGGCGCAGGCGCTGGCGCCGCAACTGCGGGTGTGTGGTGTGGCGCCGGGCCTGATGTTTTTGAGTGGCCCCCAGACGCAGGAGAATTTCGAGCGTGCCGCCCAGGTCAACCTGATGCGCAGCGCCACCGACCCGCAGCAGGTGGCGGCAAGCTGCCTGTTTCTGGCCGAGAACCCGTGCATCACCGGCGTCACGCTGACCGTGGACAACGGCCAGCACCTGGTGCCGCTGGCACGCGACGTGATGTTTATGGTGCAAGACCCTGTGAAAGCGAGCCCATGACCCAAGACCCCATGACCCGGCTGATCCTCGAGTGCCGCCGCCTTTTCTTGCGTGACCATGTCGTGGCCACCCAAATCGGCGCCCATGATTTTGAGAAAACCCAAGCCCAGCGTGTGATTTTCAACGTGGAGTTGTTCGTGCCCTACGCCGACTCCACCCCCCAGTCGGACCAACTGGCTGAAGTGGTGGACTACGACTTTGTCCGTGAGCTGATCGCCCGCCGGGTGAGTGCGGGCCACGTGGAACTGCAGGAAACCCTGTGTGACGACCTGGCCACCCAGCTGCTGGCGCACCCAAAGGTGCAGGCGGTACGCCTGTCCAGCTGCAAGCCCGATGTGTACCCGGACTGCGCGGGCGTCGGCGTCGAAGTGTTTCGCATGAAAGAATTCCCCCAATGAATACCACCACAGGCACCCAGACCCTGACCCTGACCGGCTTGCGCTTTGACGCCAATCTCGGGATTCTGGAAACCGAAAAAACCGCACCGCAGCCGATCCAGGTCGACGCTGAACTGCGCCTCGGCATTCAACCTCTGCTGCCGCACGACGACGACATCAACCATGTGCTGGACTACCGCAAGGTGCGCCAGATCATCATCAGCGAATGTACCGCTGAACACGTTAACCTGCTGGAAAGCCTGATCGGCAAACTCGCCAACCGGCTGATGCAATTGCCCGGCGTGCTGGGTGTGCGGGTCAAAATTGCCAAACTGGAAATTTTTGACGACTGCGAAGTCGCCATCCGCATGGAAACCGGTCAGTGGTAAACGTGATTCCATTTCAGATCGATACGACATTAGGCGCGAAGCTGCAGACAGTGCTTTAGCACGGCAAAGCGAAGCAACAACATGTCGAATTGATATGAAAGTGGAATGAAACAAAGAAAGAAATTATGAGCACAGCCTGGATAGAAAACGAAGTTACTCCCGCAGCCAAAGAGTTGAAAATCGAACGCGAGACCCATAAACTGGAGAAACGCCTGTGCCGCCAAGTGGGTCAGGCCATCGTCGACTTCAACATGATTGAAGAAGGGGACCGCGTCATGGTGTGCATGTCAGGGGGTAAGGACAGCTACGGCATGCTCGACATCCTGCTCAAGATGCAGCAGCGCGCACCCATCAAGTTTGAAATTGTCGCGGTCAATCTGGACCAGAAGCAGCCTGGCTTTCCTGACCACATCCTGCCCGAATACCTGAAAAGCATGGGCGTGGAATACCACATCGAGACACAGGACACTTACTCCATTGTCAAGCGCAACATACCCGAAGGCAAGTCCATGTGCAGCCTGTGCAGCCGCCTGCGCCGGGGTATTTTGT
>CAJASG010000406.1 GCA_903944555.1 uncultured beta proteobacterium | reverse complement strand
GTGCCTTCTGCCGCCAATGCCGCCAAGTTGCTGATGCAAGACAGTAAGGTACTGGACCTCTCCAACAAGGGCACCACGCAACTCGAACAACTTTCGGGAAAGCCACTGGGCAAACTGGTGAATATTGCGGGCCGCCAGCGCATGCTGTCCCAACGCATGGCCAAGTACTACATGGCCATGGCGTGGAATGTGGACATTGCAAGCTCTGAGTCCGAACTGATGCGGGCACGTAGCGAATTTGTGGCCGCGATGGAAACGCTGCGCAATGCCCCGGAAGCCACACCCGCCATCAAGCAAGAGTTGACCCTGGCCGACGGCCAATGGGTATTCTTTGAAGCTGCATTGAAGGCACGCCCCAGCTCCGGTACCAAAGCCGCTTCCGATGTCTATACCGCCAGCGAGAACCTATTGCAGGTCATGGACGGTGTAACCACAATGTATGCCCGCATCAACAAGGCCTGAGTCGTCGACAATTGACCCATGAGCATTGGTAAATACATCAAAGAAATTGGTCGGGGCAAAGACGGCGCGCGCGCGCTGACCCGTGAGCAGGCAGCGGATCTGATGGGTCAGGTGCTGGACGCCACGGTCACCGATCTGGAAATCGGCGCGTTCTGTCTGGCCATGCGCATCAAGGGCGAAACGGCCGAAGAAATGGCAGGTTTTCTGGACGCCACGCGCGAACGGCTCACGCTGGTGCCCGCGGGTGAAAAGCCTGTCATCGTCATCCCCAGTTACAACGGGGCCCGCAAGCTGCCGCTGTTAACGCCACTGCTGGCCTTGTTGCTGGCGCGTGAGGGTCTGCCGGTGCTAGTCCACGGCACGGCTACCGAATCCGGTCGCATTTCAGCACAAGAAGTGCTTGCAGCCCTTGATATACCTGCGCAAGAAGCTATCAAAACAATAGCGCCAGGAGAGGTCGCTTTTATCCCCACCGGTGTGCTCTGCCCTGGCATGCAACGCCTGCTGGACGTGCGCAAAGTGATCGGGCTGCGCAACCCGGCCCACAGCCTGGTCAAGCTAATGGACCCGTGCGCCGGCAAGAGCCTGGTGGTGAGTAGCTACACCCACCCCGAGTACGCGCTGTCCATGGCCGCCACCTTTGAGCTGATCGGTGCCAACGCCCTGTTGCTGCGCGGCACCGAGGGCGAGTCCGTGGCCGACCCGCGGCGCACGCCCAAAATGCAGGCTTTCGTGGCTGGCCAGCCCACCGACCTGCTGGCCTACCAGTCCGGTTCGCTGACCACTCTGCCCGAGCTGCCGTTGGAGATCGACGCCGCCAGCACCGCAACCTACATCCGTCAGGTGATGGATGGAGCCCAGCCCGTGCCCGCGCCCATCGCCCAGCAAGTCGCCCACCTCGTGCGCCTGGCCAACGCACTGTGAACCAGCGCGCGCAATAGGCTGAGTTGGCCACCCCGCAGCGTCTACACTGCGGCCCATGCAAAAGTTTGATGTTGTGATTGTGGGCGCCGGTGCCGCCGGGCTGTTTTGTGCCGGTGTCGCCGGACAATTGGGCTTGAAGGTCCTGGTCATCGACCACGCCGAGAAAGTGGCAGAAAAAATCCGCATCTCTGGCGGTGGCCGCTGCAACTTCACCAACCTGGACAACGGCCCGGCCAATTTGCTGAGCGACAACCCGCGCTTTTGCCGCTCGGCCTTGTCGAGCTACACGCCACGCGACTTCCTGGCCCTGCTGCAGCGCCACCAGATTGCCTTCCACGAAAAGCACAAGGGCCAGCTGTTTTGCGACCGCTCGGCGGAGGACATCATCAACATGCTGCTGGCCGAGTGTGAGGCTGGTGGCGTCACCCGCTGGCAGCCGTGCACTGTTAAATCCATACGATTTATGGCCTCCAGCCCTTATGGAACGTGCGCAGACAGCTATGAAATTGATAGTAGCCAAGGTACTGTGCACTGCGCAGCGGTGGTCATCGCCACCGGTGGCCTGGCCATTCCCAAAATTGGCGCCACCGATTTTGGCTACCGGGTTGCCAAACAGTTCGACCTGCCCGTGGTGACACCCCGCCCGGCCTTGGTGCCGCTGACCTTTGACGAAGCTGCATGGGCCCCTTTTTCGCAGTTATCGGGCTTGTCACTGCCGGTGCAAATTGCCACCGGCAGCAAAAAGACCAGTACGGCATTTCTGGAAGACCTGCTGTTCACCCACCGCGGCCTGAGTGGCCCCGGCGTGCTGCAAATCTCCAGCTACTGGCAGCCCGGTACGCCGATTCGCCTCAACCTGCTGCCCAGCGCCGACGTGGCCGAGCATTTGAGCCACGCCAAGGCGACCTCGCGCAAGCTGATTGCCAATGAACTCACCGGCTTGGTGCCCTCCCGACTGGCCGACACCTGGGTCGCACAGGGCGCGGCCTTGGGCCACAACTGGGAACGCCCCATCAACGAAGCCTCGGACAAGGCCCTGGCGGCACTGGCCGAGCGCTTGACGCGCTGGGAGCTAACGCCCACGGGCACCGAGGGCTATAAAAAGGCCGAAGTCACCGCCGGAGGCGTGGACACCAAGGCCCTCTCTGGCCAAACCATGGAGTCCCGCCAACCCGGCTTGTACTTCATTGGTGAGGTGGTCGATGTAACGGGCTGGCTGGGGGGCTACAACTTTCAGTGGGCCTGGGCCAGCGGATTTGCCTGTGCCCAGGGTTTGCTTGCCAAAATTCAACCCGATACGGCTGCAAAAAACGCTATAATCGCAGGCTAATCTGGCAGTCCCCCGTCGGCCAATACTAGTTAAGACGGGAAATACCGCTGAGCATGGCGTACGGGGCTCGATCTCCCCGCATGACCCTTGATCAGCACAATTTGGAATTCATTACGTAATGACAACGATCCGTGTAAAAGAAAACGAGCCCTTTGACGTAGCACTGCGTCGCTTCAAGCGCACCATTGAAAAATTGGGTCTGTTGACCGACTTGCGCGCCCGCGAGTTCTACGAAAAACCTACTGCAGAGCGCAAGCGTAAGAAAGCAGCCGCCGTCAAGCGCAACTACAAGCGTATTCGCAGTATGCAATTGCCCAAGAAACTGTTCTAAATCAGAACAGCCTTTCAAGGCCAAAAAAAGCTCGCTTGGG
>CAJASG010000405.1 GCA_903944555.1 uncultured beta proteobacterium | reverse complement strand
GGAGGGTGTCCCGGATTTTGTGTAAACGGCGGTTAAGTTAGACGCGCGGCATGCGCTCGTCAAACTGGATAGTAAATCGATTCAAAGCCGCCTTCCAATCCCGAATCGGCATCGTCCATTTCTGACTGATGTTATTCAGTGCCAGATAGAACAATTTGAACACCGCATCGTCGGTTGGAAACGAACCCCGGGTCTTGGTGATTTTGCGCAAACTCATGTTGACCGACTCGATGGCGTTTGTCGTGTAAATCACTTTACGGATATCTGGCGGGTAGTCAAAGAACGGTGTCAAGCGTGCCCAGTTGCGTCGCCAGGACTGCCCAATCGGGGCGAAGGAGTTGTCCCATTTGGCCTCGAAGGCCGTGAGTTGTCGCTCAGCCTCTGACTCGGTTGGCGCCGCGTAAATCAGCCGCAAATCGGCAGCCACTTCCTTGCGTTGCTTCCAGCCCACGAAGTTCAGGCTGTGACGCACCATGTGGACCAAGCAGAGCTGCACGGCGGTCTTGGGGAACACTGCCTCAATCGCATCCGGAAAGCCCTTGAGTCCGTCCACGCAGGCGATGAAGATGTCAGCCGCACCTCGGTTCTTCAGTTCGGTGACCACCTGTAGCCAGAACTTGGCGCCTTCCGTCTGGGCCATCCACAGGCCCAGCACCTCCTTCATCCCATCCAGGTTGACGCCAATGGCCAGGTACAGAGCCTTGACCCGCACCGCGCCGTTGTCGCGCACCTTGACGTGGATGCAGTCCATGTAGACGATGGGGTACAGCGCATCCAAGGGGCGCGACTGCCAGGCTTTGACCTCGTCCATGACGGCATCGGTGACCGATGAAATCAAGGTGGGCGAAACCTCGACACCGTACATTTCCTGCAGATGGCTTTGAATCTCGCGCACTGTCATGCCTCGGGCGTACAGCGACAGAATCTTGTCGTCAAAGCCGCTCCAGCGGGTCTGGTGCTTGCCAATCAGCTGGGGCTCGAACGTGCCAGCGCGGTCGCGGGGTATTTCAATGGGTAACTCGCCAAAGTCGCCTTTGAGGGTCTTCTTGCTACGCCCGTTGCGGGTATTGCCGGCCTCATTGGCGACCAACTGGTTCTTGCCGTGACCCAGGTGGTCGGTCATCTCGGCTTGTAGTGCCCGCTCAACCAGGGCTTTAGTGAGTTGCTTCAGCAGGCCGTTTTGGCCTATCAAATCTTCGGGCTTTTTGTAGTCTGCCAGCAGTGCGTCAATCAGCTCGGTGGGTAAGGGTTTCATGTCTACGGTAATCATTGCTCCATGCAAGACAGCAGTTTCCTGCCAAAAACCGTTTACACAAAACTTCTTACACCCTCCTTCCTGCGCTGCATCGTCATTCTGTGGAAAAACCGGAATCAGTTTTACAAGGTAATCGCCTCGAGGGCCGCGCGGCACACTTGGAAAGCCTTGACCCCGCAGCCGGTAGACCAACGCATCTCGGCTCAAACGCATCTGTTGCATTCCGTCGGGGGTTGGCACTTCGACCCAGCGCTCCGCCATCCAGGCGTAGCCGTTAACTGGCATATCACAGCGAAGTACACTATCGTCATCCAATACGAACAATGGGTGGGCTTCGATTTCCACCTCCAGTTCTAGGCCGATCTCCACGCCATCGTGACGCGACCTAGGCAGACTCAACACATGGCCTTGGCGAACACCAGCAGGGAAGCGAACCTGACGTCGATAGGCAACTTGTTGTTCACCGTTCCCGTCGCAGGGCTCACAGGTCGAGCGCAAACGCCCGTCGCCGCCACAATCTGCACACGACTCTTCACTCCACAACCAGCCGAAAAGGGATGCCTTGCGCACTGCGCCGCTACCACCGCATGTGCTGCATGCCTTCGCGAGCACACGCTGCCCGGTACCGACGCAGGCCTTGCAGGTACTAGTGAAGTGGCCGCGTACTGTGCGGGTGCAGCCAAGGATCGCATCCTCCGATGTGAGGCGCACTTTGCGGACATGGATGTCACCGGCGGTGCCCGGTTCCGCAGAGGCGGACGCGGGAGCCGTTGCTGCCGCGGGCGCATTTTCTTCTGCGTCATCCAATGCACTGCGGCCCACGTCGCGCAGTTGGCGGATGTGCTGGTAGGCCTTGTTGATTTGTTGCATGCGCTTGCCTGCATCAGACGCTACATTGCGGTCTGGGTGCCAAGCAGCGACCAGACGCCGCCACGTGGCCTTGATCTGATCATCGCTGGCATTGGGGTCCAAGCCCAATTCCTCATAGGCAGACTGGTCTTGCATGTTGGTTGCTTCCTAGGATTCAAATATGTGGGGGCCTCTTAGGCTGCCAGGAGCTGACGGTGACAAGCAAGCTACGTATCAACCTGGCGCGAGCATGAGCTAGTCTGCTGGTGGCGCGAACTATTGCGCTGGGAACATGAAGTCCAGAGCTATTTCGTTACTTGGCCAACTTCTTTGTTGGCTTCTTGCCTTCGGTGGTCCGTCGATCGGCGTCGGTATCGAGCAAAGACTTGCCCAGGTACTGCTCCAAGGCATAGCGAACGATATCAGAGCGTGTAGGAATGATCTTCAGCGTTGACGCAAGTTCAATCCGCTTCTTGTCGATGAGCTCTTCCAGTTCATCGCCTACATCAGGTCCAACGCAGTGTGAACCCCGGCCTCGATAGGTTGCTTGCTGAGACACCCAAACATCATTGACTGTTGTGGCGTCCAGGAGCGGGTCACGCCCAACGGGCTCAAGGGTCGATTCAGAATTTCGTTGGCCCGGCGCAATTCCTTGATCTCTCGATCCAGGGGTTTGATGCGGTCGCGTCCTCACTAGCGATGCCTGCGCGCAGATCAGTGTCCACTTCCTGCTTGCGGACCCATTCATACAGCGTCTGGGGCACAACTGATCCAATGGCCGCCCACAGAGGCTGGCACTCGCCACAGTGCTCTTGCACCATGCGCACACATCTTCCGCACGTTGATTGTTTTGCCAAGGCGGATCTTTTCGGGATTTTTTAAAAAAAGTGTTGTGATGGTTGAAGAATGGGTGTTATGATCGAAGGCTTCGCTGATCGC
>CAJASG010000404.1 GCA_903944555.1 uncultured beta proteobacterium | reverse complement strand
CCTCCGTGGACGTACTGTTTCGATCGGTTGCCAAGTGTGCGGGTGCCAATGCTTTGGGCGTGATCATGACCGGCATGGGCGATGACGGTGCGGCCGGTTTACTAGAGATGCGCAACGCGGGTGCACGCACCGTGGCCCAGGACGAGGAAAGTTGCGTGGTGTACGGCATGCCCAAAGAGGCTGTGAAACGCGGGGGCGTTGAAAAGACCATACCACTGAGCGCCATTGGCCGCGAGATCATGCAGCAAGTGGCAATGCACACTGGGCAGTCACGTTAGTTTCAAATTAGAATTTATTTTGACGTTGGACAAGGACCCACGATGAGTACCACTATCAAATGGAAAGAGAGCTACAAAATTGGTGACGCCACGGTTGACGCCGAGCACGAACACGCGTTCATTCTGGCCAACCAGTTTCTCGAAGCCTCGGACCAGGCCGCACAGCAGGCGGCAGCCATGCAGCTCTATAAGCACGTGCGCCAACATTTTGAGTACGAAGAAAAGCTCATGCGCGACATCAAGTTCCCTGACTGCAAAGCCCACACCGAGCGGCACAATGTTTTAATTGGCCGGCTCAACATCATTAGCCACAGCATTGGCCGGGACGGGATGGACAAAAAGGCGTTATTCACCTTGATGAACGATTGGGCCATGTACCACATCGTTGAGGACGACGCCCACCTTGTCACCTACCTGCGCAAGCATCCACGTTAATCAGGCGTCAGTGGTTCGGCCTGACTTGCCGCACAATTGACCCTCTGTGAAAACGAAATACTTTCTTCAACTCGTGGCGCTTTCTGCGCTATGGGGCGCCTCCTTCATGCTGATCCGCATTGCCAGCCCGCTGCTGGGGCCCAATGTGCTGGCAGCATTGCGGATTGGCATTGCAACCCTGACGCTGGCCATTCTGATGCGTGCCATGCGCCACGCTTGGCCATGGCAACGCTGGCGCGAGCTGTTGCTGCTGGCGCTCTTGTCGGTAGCCGTTCCATTTTTGCTATTTGCGTGGGCTGCGTTACAACTGCCTGCTGGCTACAGTGCCCTGCTCAACTCCACTGCGGTGATCTTTGGCATCTTTGCCTCGGCTTGGCTCAAAGAAGACACCCTGACAGTGCGCAAGCTGTTGGGATGTGTCTGCGGCTTTTCCGGCGTCGCCTTGATTGTTGGCTTCGGGCCCGTGGAGCCATCGGCCAAGGTGATTTTGGCCGCGCTCGGCTGCACGGTGGGTTCGGCGTGCTATGGCGTTTCTGCGCCACTCACGAAACGGGCCTTGACTCGCATGCAGCCGCTGGAAATTGCCGCTGGCATCCATGGCGTGGGCTTCCTGTTGCTATTGCCTGGAGCGCTGTGGAGCTTGCCCCAAGCCCAATTCACACCCATGGCGATGATCGCAGTGGCGATCATGGGCGTGGTGACCTCAGGCTTGGCCTATTGGCTGCACATCCGCATCATGGTGCATGTAACGCCGGTCGCCGCCATGAGCCCGATTTTTATGATCCCGGTGTTCGGCGTGACCTGGGGGCATCTCTTCCTGGGCGAGCAACTCAGCACCGGCATTTATGCGGGTGGTGCGCTGGTGTTGCTGGCCAGCGCCTTGGTGACCGGCTTCAATCCCTTGCAAAAATGGCGGGATGCGGCCAACGCCAAGCGCTAGTCCCGCGCGGTGTCATCACACCGACACATGGCGCCCACATGATGGCCCTTGGTTTTACAACGCAAGGGACTCACATGACAGCTTTTAAATTTTGCGCCACTGCCGTGGCGATCGCCACCGTGGCACTGTTGGGCGCATGCGCCAACACTGGCACCAACAGCGCTGCGGTTACGCCTTACCCCACGCTTGATGGCGCCATGCCACTGATCATTGGTCACCGCGGCGCCAGCGGCTATTTGCCGGAACACACACTGGCGTCTTACCAAAAAGCGATTGATATGGGCGCCGACTTCATCGAGCCCGATTTGGTGGTCACCAAGGACGGCGAGTTGGTCGCACGCCACGAGCCCAACATCACCGCCACCACCGATGTGTCTGCCCGTGCCGAATTCGCCAGCCGAAAAACCACCCGCAAGGTGGACGGCATCAACGAGACGGGCTGGTTTGTGACCGACTTCACGCTGGCCGAGCTGCGCACCCTGCGCGCCAAGCAGCCCAACCCAGTGCGGGACGCATCGTTCAATGGGCAGTTTCAAATCCCCACCTTCCGGGAAATTCTGGACCTGGCCAAAAATGAATCCGCCCGCACCGGCCGCACCATTGGCGTGTACCCGGAAACCAAACACCCCACCTACCATGTGGACGCGGGGCTGCCCATTGAGCCACGCCTGCTGGCCATGCTGACGCAATACGGCTACACCCACAAGAGCTCCCCTGTCATCATTCAATCCTTTGAAGTGGCCAACCTGAAAGCCCTGCGCAAGCTGACCCAGGTGCCTTGGTGCAACTGGTGGATGCCGACGATGTGGACTCCAAGGGCAATGTGACACTGGTGGCCCCATTTGACAAACCCTATGACTTTGCCGTGGCCAAAGACGCGCGCACCTTCCCCGACCTGCTGACGCCCAAAGGTCTGGCAGAAGTCAAAACCTATGCCGATGGCATTGGCCCCTGGAAGCCCTATCTGGCCAGCGCGGCCCATGTCATGGGACCTGACGGCAAACCCCGCGACCTAAACGGTGACGGAAAAATCAGCGATGCCGACCGCGTCGCCTTGCCCCCAACCGACGTGGTGAAGAACGCCCACGCGGCCGGTCTGTTTGTGCACGCTTACACTTTCCGCAGCGAACAGCCCGGTTTGTTGTCGGATTACAAAGGTGACCCCAAGGCGGAATACAAACGCTTCTTCGCACTGGGCGTGGACGGCCTGTTCAGCGACTTCCCCGACACGGCTTTTGCCGCACGCGCCGGGAAGTAAACGCTGCCGGTCATCCGGCAAACCATCGGCCCTCGTAGAATCGTGGGCCGATGTCTTCTCTCTCCCTTCCCCCCCCCATTTCCTCACGCCCCCAGCGCATCCGCCAGGAGCTACGCGCTCTGTGGCACCTCGCGTGGCCCATTCTGGTGGGGCAACTGGCCAATGTGGGAATGGCCGTG
>CAJASG010000403.1 GCA_903944555.1 uncultured beta proteobacterium | reverse complement strand
CCAATAAAGATGCTGTGTATGGTGCGGCCCCAGATCAGCGGGAGCGAGGCCTCCAGGTCGGCCACCACAGCGTCCACATAACGCTGCTCGGGCAGCTCCTGGCGCGCCAGTTCATGCGAGTTGAAGTCGCAATACGGGCATTTTTTCAGGCACCACGGCAGGTGTACGTAGAGCGACAGGGGCGGCAATGCGGTGAGCTGCAGCGTGCCGGGGCGCATGTAGTGCTGCACGTCGTGCAGGACCACTTGGTCGGTGATGGCTTCACTGAGGGGCGTGATGGGAATCATGGCGTGATGCGTAACGGGTGCACAAAGGTTGCGCTAGGGTTGCGCCAGCCAGCGCTCACGGATCAGCGCGGCCATGGCCTGCGCGGAACGGCCGCGGTGGCTGTGGGCGTTTTTAACTTCGCTGGGCAACTGGGCAAAGGTTTGTCCGAACTCGGGAATCCACATCACCGGGTCGAACCCAAAGCCGTTGCTACCCACCGGCGCCCGCGCAATCTGCCCAACCACACGGCCCACCGCAATCAGCGGCTCCGGGTCGTCCGGCGTGCGCACCGCCACCAAGGTGCTTACCAGGGCGGCGCGGCGGTTGTCGATGGTGTGCATTTGCTCCAGCAGGGCCCGCACGTTGTTGTCATCACTTTTGGCATAACCAAACTGGGTCGCGTAGTACGCGGTGTCCACGCCCGGCAGCCCGCCAAAGGCATCCACACACAAGCCAGCGTCATCGGCCAGCGCGGGCAAGCCGGTGTGCTGCGCGGCGTTACGGGCCTTGGCCAGCGCATTCTCGACAAAGGTGCGGTGGGGCTCAGGGGCTTCGGGCACGCCCAGGTCGCCTTGGCACACCAGCTCACACCCCAAGGGCGCGAACATGGCCTGCAGCTCTGCCAGCTTGCCCTGGTTATTGGATGCTAGAACAATTTTCATAACGAAATACGACCTTAACCCTTATGGAACGTGCGCAAGCAGCTACTCTTTTGATAGCGAAGTTTGTTGCAAGGCCATCAGCTCCACAATGCCTTTTTCGGCCAGCGACAACAGTGCGTTCATCTCTGCGCGTGAAAAAGCAATACCTTCCGCCGTGCCCTGCACTTCGACAAAATGGCCGGCACCGGTCATCACCACGTTCATGTCGGTGTCACAGGCGGAATCTTCGGTGTACTCCAGATCGAGCAGCGGCGTGCCTTGCACAATGCCGACCGAGATAGCGGCCACCGGCGTGATGATGGGCGACTCGGTGATCTTGCCTGCGGCCAGCAGCCCGTTGACGGCATCCTGGGCGGCCACAAACGCGCCGGTGATGGCGGCAGTGCGGGTACCACCGTCGGCCTGCAGCACGTCACAGTCCAGCTGAATGGTGCGCTCGCCCAGCTTTTTCAAATCAAACACGGCGCGCATGGAGCGGCCAATCAGGCGCTGGATTTCTTGCGTGCGCCCGCTTTGTTTGCCACGCGCGGCCTCACGGTCGCTGCGGGTGTGGGTAGCGCGGGGCAACATGCCGTATTCGGCGGTGACCCAGCCCTCGCCGCTGCCGCGCTTGTGGGGCGGTACCTTTTCTTCGACCGAGGCGGTGCACAGCACCTTGGTGGCGCCAAACTCGATCAACACCGAGCCTTCGGCGTGCACCGTGTAGCCACGGCTAATACGCACCGGGCGCAGTTGGTCTGCGGCGCGTGCGCCACTGCGAACAAATTCAGTCATGCAATACCTCAAAAAATAGGGACGTGGAGCGCCAGGTGGGCTCAGGCCTTTTTGGCGGCCGAGCGGCGGATAGCCTCGTTGATCTCGGCAATGGAGCGCTCAATGGCGGCGTCGTCCAGGTCTTCCACCGCAGCATCGGGCCAGCCGCCCTGAACCGTGGACGCGAACACGCCGTCATCAATACTCTGCGTCGAGATGGAACCCCGGGTGGACTCAAACAGGTCCGGGGTTTCCCACTCCATCGCGATCAGCGTGACGTTATCGCTGTGGCTGCCACCCTTAAGCAAGGCGCGCTCTACCAAATCAGGGGCGGCAACCGCAACCGGTTTTTGGCCCAGGTGATAGACGACGTCAACATCGTCCAGCTGCCCCCACAAACCATCAGAGCACAACATCACGCGATCCCCTTGCAGCAAGGGTACCGGCCCAGTGACTTCAAAAACCGGCTTGGTTGGGGAACCAAGACAGGTATAGAGCACATTGCGGTTGACGCCTTCGGGCGGCTGCGCCAGATGCTGTGCCTTTTGGCTTTGCTCAATATAGGAGTGGTCCCGCGTGCGGGCCAGCAGTTCGCCATGGCGCACGAAATAGAGCCGGGAATCGCCACAGTGCATCCAACTCACCCCGCCACCTTGCACGATGGCCACGACCAGCGTGGTCCGAGGGGTGTCAATCAGGCCCTTCTCGGCCGCATACCGCAGAATCTG
>CAJASG010000402.1 GCA_903944555.1 uncultured beta proteobacterium | reverse complement strand
GATGTAGGCCGCATCGTCCAGATCCACGCCCAAAAACTGGCCCTTGGCCTCCAGCACGCCAATTACCCGAAACTGCAGGTTGCCCACCCGCACCCGCGCGCCCAGCGGGTTGGCGCTGCCAAACAGCTCGGACTTAAGCTTGGAGCCCAGCACCACAAAGGCGCGGGCGTTTTCCAGCGCCTCTGCCGGCAAGAATTGGCCTGTTTTAACTTTGATGTTGTAGACCCTGGCCATGTCGGCGCCCACGCCATTCACCGTGGTGCGGCGCAGGCGGCCATTGGCACCCACTTCGGTGTTGCCCCACACCGTGGCGGTCATGCCCGTCACATACGGCAGGTTCGACAGCGCCCGTGCATCGTCCAGCGTCAGCGGTCGCACAGAGGAGGGGATGCCAGTGGGCGCAGGGCCGGATGTCTTGACCTTGCCCGGTGAGATGCTGGCGATGTTGGTGCCAAACTGGGTGAACTCGGCCAGCACAAAGCGGTGGATGCCCTCACCAATCGAGGTCAGCAAGATGACCGACGCAATGCCCACGGCAATGCCCAGCAGCGTCAAAAAGCTGCGCAGGCGCTGCGCGGTGACGGCGCGCAGGGCGAGGCGGATGGCGTCGGGGAGCAGCATGGCTGGTTAGCGTTTGGACAGTGCTTGCACCGGGTCCAGTTGCGCGGCGCGCCGTGCGGGCAACACGCCAAACAAGATGCCAGTCACCAGCGCGGTGGCCAGCCCGGCGAACACCGCCCAGTCTGGTGGGTAAGCTGGGAACGTGGGGTACAGCAGGCGAATCAGCGCTGCGGCCAGTTGTCCCAGCACATAGCCCACCAAGGCTCCGGCCAGGGACAGCATGCTGGCCTCGGTCAAAAAAATTAGCCGGATGCCGCCCCCTGTGGCACCCAGCGCTTTGAGCAGGCCAATCTCGCTGGTGCGCTGGCTGACCGAGACCAGCATCACGTTCATCACCAAAATACCGGCCACTGCCAGACTAATGGCCGCAATGCCCGCCACACCCAGGGTGAGCGCGCCCAGCAGGCGGTCGAAAGTGGCCAGCACGGCGTCCTGGGTGATGACGGTCACATCCTGTTCGCCGTCGTGGCGTACCTTCAGGATTTCGGCCACCTGCACCTTGGCCGCCTCGATGGAGTCGCGGCCGTTGGCCTCAATCAGAATGCGAAACAGCGTGTTGCTGTTGAACATGGCTTGCGCCAGCGACACCGGCACAAACACCAACTCGTCGGTGTTCATGCTCAGGCCTTGCCCGCTGGCCGCCAGCACACCCACGATGCGAAAACGCCGGTCGCCTATGCGCACCAGCTGGCCCAAAGACGGCGCACTGCCAAAAATCTCGTCACGCACCTTGGCCCCAATCACCGCTTCAGCCGCACCCCGGCGCCAATCCCCAGCGGCCAGAAAGCGGCCCTGCGCCATTGCCATGTGGCGCACTTCCAGGTATTGCGACACCGTGCCCGCAATCATCACCTCGCGCAATTTGCCGCCGGCACTGATCTCGGAGGTGCCAACCGCCAGCGGGGCCACGCGGCTGACTGCGCTGGCGCGTTGCAGGGCTTGTGCGTCGTCAATGGTCAGGTCCCGCGTGGTGTTGGTAATGGCGTTGCCGGGGTTGAAGCCGCCGGTTTGCGAGCGTCCGGGCAGCACAATGACCAAATTGCTGCCCAGGCTGGAGAACTCGTTCATCACATAACGCCGGGCACCATCACCCAAGGCGGTTAGCACCACCACGGCGGCCACGCCAATCGCCATGGCCAGCACCAGCAGCGAGGCCCGTAGCGGGTTGCCGGTGGCTGCCATGCGCGCAAAACGAATCAGGTCGGCACTGCGCATGGGATGGCATCCAGGTGTTGGCGCTTGTCTTGTTGGATGGCCCCGTCTTCCATCAGCAACTGGCGGTGTGCGCGTGCGCCCAAAGCGCTGTCGTGGGTGACCATGATCAGGGTGACACCCTGCGCGTTGAGGCCCTCCAGCAGGCGAATCACCTCCTCGCCGGTGGCGCGGTCCAAGTTGCCGGTGGGTTCATCCGCCAAAATCATGGCTGGCTGCATGATGGTGGCGCGCGCAATGGCCACGCGCTGGCGCTGCCCGCCCGACAGTTCATCGGGGCGGTGGTCGGCGCGGTTTTCCAGGCCGTAGTCTTTCAATGCCTGCTTGACCCGCAAGGCGCGCTGCGCCGGGGCCAAACCGGCCAGCACCATCGGCAAGGCAATGTTTTCGGCGGCGCTCAGGCGCGGCACCAGGTGAAAGCTCTGGAACACAAAGCCAATGCGCTCGCTGCGCACGCGGGCCTGTTCGTCCGGTGAGAGCGTGGTCACATCGCGACCCTCCAGCCGGTACACCCCGGTGTTGGGCCTGTCCAGCAGACCCAGCAGGTTCAGCAGCGTGGACTTGCCCGAGCCCGATGGGCCCATCACCGCCACATATTCACCGGCCCCAATCGACAGGTTCAGGTCGCGCAGCGCATGTACCTCCGAGTCGCCCAAGTGGAACACCCGCTCGATACCCGCCAGCTCAATTTGCGCGGTCATTTTTTGGAGGTGTCGTCAGCTACAAAGGTGACACCCGCTTTGACGCCTTCTCGCTCCAGCGAGGTGACCACTTGGTCACCCGCCGCCAAGCCTTCCAGTACCTCGGTGAATTCCCAATTCGCCAGACCGGTTTTGATTTTTCGCTCCTGTAGGGTGCCGTCCGGCCCTGCCAGTAACACTTTGCCACCTTCTTGCAGGGCCGAGGTGGGCACGCGCACCACTTTGTCACGCACGGCCAGCACCACTTCCACGTCGGCGCTGTAGCCCACCAGCAGGCGGGGTGGGGCCTTATCGGCATCCAGCGTGGCCTCGATGTCCACGGTGCGGGCCTGCTTTTCCACGGCCGACACATAGGGTGCCACGCGCTTGACCGTGCCGGGGAAGGACTGCTTGGGCAGCGCGTCAAAGCTGATGCGCACCACCTGGCCGGCAGTAATCTTGGGTGCATCCACCTCATCCATTGGGGCGCGCACATACAGGCAGGTGTCGTCGATCAGGTCGATGGCGGGTGGCGTAGGCACACCGGGGGGCGAGGGGGTGGAGTATTCGCCCACTTCTCCAACTATCTTGGCGATGGTGCCGGCGAAGGGGGCATAGAGCACGGTGCGGCTTTGTTCCACACGCGTGGCGTTGACGCGGGCCTGTGTTTGGGCCACATCGGCCTTGGCCGCGTCGCAACCGGCACGCCGTGCCTGGGCCTCGGCACGGGCTTGTTCGTCGCGCGAGCTGGAGACAAAGCCTTGCTTGAATAGTGAGTTTTGGCGCTCGGCCTCGCTCTCGGCATTGGTGGCCACGGTGCAGGCCTCGGCCACGCGTTTGCGGGCGGTCTCCACCTGTGCCAGCGCCAGCGTGCTTTGCGCCTGCTGGTCGTCGTTCCACAGCTTCATCAGCAACTGGCCTTTTTTGACCTTGTCGCCTTCTTTGACCGCCAGTATTTCAATGCGCCCACCCATGGTGGCCGACAACTTGGTGCGCATGCAGGCCTCCACCGTGCCAGCGCGGGTGTTGGCAATGCTGGACTCGACCCGACCCTGGTCAATGGTGGTCAGCATCACCGCAATCGGCTTCGGGCGTTTAAGCCACCAGAGCCCCGCGCCCAGCAGGCAGACAACGAGCAGGGCCAGCAACAGGCGGCGAATCAGGGTGGGGGACATGGCAAAGTCTTCTAACGAGGTGACTTTTTCATTCTAGGCAGCGCCACTGCCGGCGACTTGACTTGGCTCAATCCTCCTGCTCAGGGCTGGCTAGCTGGCCATTGCCTCACCCCAGTAGTGGAAGGTGAATGGGCGCGGCCCGGGCAGGTAGCGCGTTTGCAGCTCGGGCAGGGTGAAACCTGCCGCCACAAGCAGGGCTGGAATGTCGCGCCCCAGGTGGCAGCCCCCTGCTAGCGGGCCCCACACCGGTTGCAGCCGCTCTTGCCAGCGCTGCACCGATGCATCGGGCGCCCGCCCGTGCTCGCAAAACAAGAGCTTGCCGGTGGGCGCCAGTACGCGGCGCATCTCCAGCAGCGCGGCCGGGGCATCGGGAATGGTGCACAGCGTGTAGGTGATCAGCACGGTGTCAAAACTGGCATCGGGCAGTGGAATTTTCTCGGCGGACAACCCCACCAAGTCCACTGGCAGGCCCGCCTGCGCGATGCGTTCTTGCGCCAGCGGGTGCAATTGCAGCGCCGGGTCCAGGCCGGTGATGTGGGTCACGCGCGTCTTGTCGTAGTAGCGCATGTTCAGCCCGGTGCCGATGCCCACCTCCAGCACGCGACCCTGGGCCTGTGGCACCACCAGTTGGCGCATGCGCCCGATCATCGGCATGCCGCAGGCAAAGTCCAGGGCTTTGGGCAGGATATGGCGTTCGTACCAGTTGGAGGACATATATTTAAGTGATATTGGCCTGAAATGGCCGTGGAATGTGCGCGAGCAGCTAGCAAATTAATAGCAATTGAAGTTGCTATTTGGGCCCCGCATGGCGGTATACATGGGCCAGACCCTGGCGAAACGGGATGGTCGACTCCCGTTGCGCGCCAAGGCGCTCAGCCACCGCCAGCGATGCGGCGTTGTCTGTGGAGATCACACTCACTGCAGTAGTCCAGCCAAAGTGCTCATAGGCCGCTTGCAGCGAGCGTTGGGCCGCCTCGGTGGCGTAACCTTTGCCATGCTGGCCGGGCAGCAGTGCCCAGGTTATTTCGGGCTCCACCCAGCCTTGCGGAAACCACAGACCCGCCAGGCCGACAAAGGCTCCGCTGGCTTTTTCTTCCAGTGCCCACGGGCCGTAGCCGCGCAAGGCCCAATGGCCCGGATACACCGCAAACTTGCGCCACGCCTCGTCACGCTGGCATGGGCCACCGTAGGAGGCGGACACCGGGTCGGCAAAGAAGCTGGCCATGGGCTCAAAGTCGCTTTGGGTGAAGGCCCGAAGAATGAGCCGTTCGGATTCAAGTGTTGGAATGGCGCTGTGCGGCATGGTGGGGTTTGGCAAAGGCTTTGCGCACCACGGCTGCCCCGGCGCCGCTGCCGCTGTCGGGCGCAGTGGCGCTGGCGGTGGCGACGGTTTGGGTGGGTGTGCAGCTGAGTGACGCAAAGGTGTTGGCCAGTTCTTTCTTCAGGGTTTGCAGTTGCAGAATATGGGTGTCGATCTGCACCATTTTGGCCTGCAACTGCACCTCAATATCGGCGCGCCCGAGTTTGCCCTGGGTCAGTTGGGGCAGGATGTTCCGAATCTCGGCCAGCGAGAAGCCCAAGGCCTGCGCCCCGCGCACAAAACGCAAGGCGCCAGCATGGGTCTCGGTATAGAACCGGTAGCCGTTGTCTTGCCGATCAGGGGCACTGATGAGCCCCTGCTTCTCGTAATAGCGCACGGTGTCAGTCGATACGCCGGCGGCATTTGCCAGTTGGCTGATGTTCATGGCAGCGCCCCCT
>CAJASG010000401.1 GCA_903944555.1 uncultured beta proteobacterium | reverse complement strand
GGCCCATCGGTCCTCTGGCATCGCATCGGACACCACGGGCACATACCGTAAATTTGGCATCACTTGGAGTTGCTCCTGAACCCAGGCGTCCATGTAAAGGTCTGACGGCCGCCTGCCACCCCAATACAAGGTGACTTGCCGCTGCGACTTGATGTGCTGCAGATGTTCGAGCAATGCCTTTAGCGGCGCAAAGCCGGTGCCGGACGCCAGGAAGACCATGGGCTTTTCCGAATCCTCCTGCAGGAAGAACGAGCCGTAAGGTCCGTCGACCCGCAAAATTTCTTTTTCCGCCATGGCCCCAAATACGTGGTCGGTGAACTTGCCACCAGGCATATGTCGGATATGGAGCTCCACGCCCGGGCCCTTATGGGGTGCATTCGCCATGGAGTAGCTGCGCCGTGCGCCATCGCGCAGCATGATTTCGATGTATTGACCTGCCCGGTAGGTAAAGCTGTCGTTGGCGGGTAGCTGCAGTTGCAGCACCATCACGTCGGCAGACCTCCGCACCATGGCACTCACCCGTGTTGGCATCTTCTTGATCGGGAGCGCTCCGAGCGCCGTGACCTGACGTGACTCCAAAACCACATCCGTCTGGGGTGATGCACAGCAGGTCAAAACGAAACCTTGGGCCTCTTCCTCGTCACTCAGTGCCTTGCTCTGGTGGGTACCGTGCGTGACCTTTCCGGAGATCATTTTGCATTTGCAGGAGCCACAGGCGCCATCTTTGCACCCGTAAGGCAAGCCGATGCCCTGGAGGATGCCCGCGGCCAATACGGTTTCGCCATTGGGGACGCTGAACGAGCGTCCGCTGGGCTGCACCGTGACAGAGAAAGTGGAGGTGGTTGCATCGCTGGCAGTCATCTTTTGGGTATCCTTAGGGCTCGTATTCAAACAGTCACCGATTTTGCCCTCAAACCAAACCCCTCTTGGCGCCTTGCCCGCGCGATTTCGACGTGAACGTGTCCTCATCGTGGGCTGCGGCGACGTCGGCTCACGCATGGTTGGTGCATTGCACGCCAAAGTTCGCGTCATTGCACTCACATCGAGTGCAGACCGCGTGGAGTCGTTGCGTGCCAAAGGTTGCACTCCTTTGGTCGGTAATCTGGATGCACCTGCCACTGTGCGGCGCTTGGCGGGTATTGCAACGCGCGTTGTGCACCTCGCACCGCCGCCCGGGCAGGGTTGGGCGGACCCACGCACACAGGCGTTGCTCTGTGCTTTGCGCATGCGATCCCTTCCGCTTGCCTTTGTGTATGGCTCCACCAGCGGCGTTTATGGGGATTGCGCTGGTCAATGGGTGGACGAAACCCGCGCCGTTCAGCCGGACACACCCAGAGCCCGTCGCCGGGTGCGTGCGGAGCAAAGCGTCCGGTTTTTTGGGCGATCTTCTGGGGTGCGAAGCAGTATCTTGCGCATACCCGGAATCTATGCACCTGACCGTGAGGGGGGTACACCGCGGGCGCGCTTGCTCAAGGGAACGCCTGTTCTGAACGACGAAGACGATGTCTACACCAACCATATCCATGCGGACGATTTGGCCCGCGCCTGTGCGCTGGCTCTGTGGCGTGGCCGCGCACAGCGCATCTACAACATCAATGACGACACTTGCCTGAAGATG
>CAJASG010000400.1 GCA_903944555.1 uncultured beta proteobacterium | reverse complement strand
CTCCAATCTGGTGCTGGGGGGCGTCAAAACCATGGCCGATATCACCACGCCCTATGACAACCTGGGTAAGCGCCATGGCGTGCAAATGGTGCGGGACATGGTTACTTCGATCGATCCCGACAAGCGGCTTGTCAAGTTGGCCGGCGGCACCGAGTTGCCCTATGACCGGCTGGTGGTTTCGCCCGGTGTTGATTTCATGTGGGAGACCCTGCCCGGCATGGCCAGTGCGGCAGCCAAGGACAAAGTTTTGCACGCCTGGAAGGCGGGCGCCCAGACGGTCGCGCTGCGCAAGCAGCTCGAAGCCATGCCCGACGGCGGTGTCTATGCACTCGCCATTCCCCTGGCCCCGTACCGCTGCCCTCCCGGCCCTTACGAGCGTGCTTGCCAGATTGCGAATTACTTCAGCAAAGCCAAGCCCAAAAGCAAGGTTTTGGTGCTCGATGCCAATGATGACGTTACATCCAAAGGGCCGTTGTTCAAAAAGGCGTGGGCCGAGCGCTACAAGGGCATTGTTGAATACCGCTCTAAACATGCGGTGCTCGATGTGGATGCCACGACCAATACCTTGAAGTTTGAGTTCAACGACGACGTCAAGGCCCAGGTTTTGAACGTCATCCCTCCGATGCGGGCGGGTGAAATTGCTGTCAAAACCGGACTGGCTACTGCCAACAAGCGTTGGTGTGAGGTCGATTTCCTGACCTTCGAGTCCAAGGCAGCCAAGAACATCCACGTGCTCGGCGATTCGATCCAAATCGCTCCTGCCATGCCCAAGTCGGGTCATATGGCCAACCAGCACGGGAAAACATGCGCCGCTGCAGTGGTGGCACTGTTGACTGGCAAAGAGCCCAATACCCTGCCGATTTACAACAACGTCTGCTATAGCTTTGTGAGCGAAGAGGATGTGGTCCACGTCGCCAGCGTGCACCGTTACGACGCTGAAAAGAAAACCATGGTGACTGTCGCCGGGTCGGGCGGCGTCTCCGCTGGTGCCAACGAGCTGGAAGGCCGCTACGCCATGGCCTGGGCGCGCAACATCTGGGCCGACACGCTCGCTTAAATCATGCGCGTACTTGGAAAAACGTGGCTGTTGGCCGCTTGCTGCATGGCGGGGACGGCATGGGGTCAAGCCGATGAGGCGCGGGCAAAGAAGATTGTTTCAGGCGTGTGTTTCGTCTGCCACGGCATGGAGGGTGAGTCGTCGAGCGAAGTGTTTCCGCGTCTTGCAGGGCAGCACTGGGAGTACACATCAAAGCAATTGGACCATTTCAAGTCAGGCAAGCGCAAAAGCACCGCCATGGCTGACATGGCTGCCAAGCTAACGCCGGATGAAATGGTGGCGCTGGGTAAATACTTTGAAAAGACAAAGGTGTCAGCCGAACCCGCTAAAGACACCGACTTGGCTGCGGTGGGTCGTTATGTCTTCCATGCCGGTAACAAGTACAGCGGCGTTGCGGCATGTGCCAGTTGCCACGGGAAAGAGGGTTTGGGTACCTCGCAATTGCCCCGGCTTGCCGGGCAATATGCGTCATACATTGAGACCCAGCTCAAGAACTTCGGTTCACGGGAGCGCACCAACGACAACGCAGTGATGCACGCGATTGTCGTGCGCATGACGCCCCTGGAAATGGCGGCGGTTGCCGAATACCTCAGCGGTAAATAGCGCGCATCGCGACTGCAATCGGGTCAAGGTGCCACGGCTGCGGTCGCGCGCGGTGTGAGCGTAGTCGGTGCGCGGCTGTCCAGCAGGCGGTCGGTCAAGCCCGCTCCGGCCCACATGCCCAGCAGCGTGAGCCAAGCGGTGAGTGCAAAGACCGCTCCGCCCGACATGCCCGCCCCCACGGCGCATCCACCGGCCAGCATCGAGCCAAATCCCATCAGCACCGCTCCAAAGATGTAGCGGCCCATGCTGTAGCCGTCCTTGAAGCCTTCAATCTTCCAGTCCCGCCCGACCAGTGCACCCAGCAGCGAGCCGAGAAAAACGCCAGGCAAAAGGCCAAAATCAAACCCGACGGTTGCCGGCGAGGTGATGAGTACCCGCATAAGCCATTCGGCCGAGGGGCCGCTGAAGGTAAGCCCCTGCACCGGTACCACTTCAAATGTGGTGGTGGACACCGCATAGGTAAACCACCATCCGGCAACTACCATCAGGCCAGTGCCCACACCACCAACCCACTTCCATATGCTGCGGCCGCTACGGGAGGCAAAGTAAAGAGCCGCAGCCAGCCAGACCAGGCCCACGGCCAAGCCGCCACCGTGACCCATGCCCGAAAGCGCCAGCAGGTCGCGACTGGCGCCGCCGTCCACCGTCCACCAGGCAGCCATTGCGGTGCGCGTAGGTTCAAGCGCTCCGGACAGCGAGGCTTGCGCAGCCACGGCAAACACCAGCCCGGAGAGCAGCGCACGCAGGTTGCCGTTGGCCGACAAAATTAAAAGTCGACTGGCGCAACCGCGCGTCATGACCATGCCCACCCCAAACAGCAGTCCACCCAGCAGTGCACCAGAAATGCTGCCCCGTGCCGCCAACTGGCGGGCGTTGCCCACATCCAGCATGCCCGCGAGGATGAGTAGTTGCACGCCCACCACTGCGCAGGAAAACGCGAGCAGCCACACCGCGAGCTTTTCGCCCCGGTGCCCACGCCAAAATTCCACGATGGCAGCCCGCAGGCAAAACCGGGAGCGCTGGGCAAAGAAACCAAACAATATGCCTACGATCAGGCCACCGGTGCCGAGCACCATGGGCTCGCCAAAACGTTCAAGGAGTGTGCCGAGGTCCATACAATTCCATTCTTAAATCAGAACTCGCTTATATTAATCCAAGGCCAATCCATTAAATAGGTGCACTCTTTGATTCATCGCAGACTTCAACCAACCGATGGCACATTACTCAGCGTTGACCGTAGGCAAACACTGCGGGCGCTTGCGCTGGCTTTCACTGCAGCGCTGGCTCCTGGGCTAGTGCGCGCTGATGCAACCGCCAAATTGCCGGTGCCCAGGTCGCTGGCGGAGAGTCTGGATGCCGCGCTGCGTTCAGGCCAGCCGCTGGTGGTGATGGTGAGCCTGGAGGGCTGTGCTTTTTGCAAGGTCGCGCGTGCGCATTACCTGGCGCCGATGCAGCAGCGCGAGGGCCTGCCGGTGGTGCAACTCGATATGCGAACGAGTACGCCAGTGCTGGACTTTCAGGGCGCAAGTACAACGCACGACGCTTTGGTGCGCCAGTGGGGTGTGCGAGTGGCGCCCACGGTGCTGTTCTTTGGCGCGGGTGGGGTGGAGGTGGCCGAGCGGCTGCGCGGCGCGTCCATTCCCGACTACTACGGGGCCTACTTGGACCAGCGGCTGAGCGTCGCACGTGCTGCACTGCTACGATAAACGCGTCTGGAAAATACGCGTGGCATTTGTAAGTTTGGTGTTGCCAATACTGAATATATTCGCGATTGGTTATGTAATAAAAAGAGATAGGAGACATACCCATGAAGTTGCATAGGCTGTTGCACCTGGCGGTGCGGTGTGCATTCCTGGCTGGAGTTGGTCAGGCCAACGCACAGATTCCCCCGCTGTATGCGGGGGCTGATCTGGTGCATGGTGAAAAGCTGATTGCCGACCATCAGTGCACTGCCTGCCACCAAAAGCGGGTGGGCGGGGACGGCAGTGCCATGTACCGCCCGGGCGAACGCGTTAATACCTTGGGTGCACTGCGCGGCATGGTCGAGGCTTGCAACATGCAACTCAATTTAGGACTGTTTCCTGACGAGGTGACCTCCATTGCAGCGGTGTTGAATCGCGACCACTACCGCTTGAAATAGCCGTTGGGGGGGGCAGGGAATATCCGTATAGCCAGCAGACATTCAGCATATATATTCGTAAGTGCGAATATTTAAATATTCTTACCGTGCCACGGCGCCAAAGACTGCCGTGCAGGTAGCACCGGACAGTACAAGTCAGAGGAGTATGCGCAATGCAAGATGAGTTTGGATCGGGGCGTCTGATAAAGGCGCCCGAGAGCTTTTTAAGCCGGGCCGATGTGGCCACCGTGTGGGCGCAAAGCAAGCGCGGACGTCGCGACTTTTTGCGCAACGCCTTCGCCGCGGCAGCCGCCGGTGTCGCCGCCCCCGTAGCCTTGGCGCAAGGCAATCCCGTGCCAAAAGACGGTGGCGATCCCAACATTCTGAACTTGCCAGCGCACAGCGTCGGGCTTGGCCAGAGTGTGGCGGTCGAGGGCTATGGAAAGCCCTCCAAATACGAGTTGAATGTGCAGCGCCGCCAAAGCCCGGGCTTGACCCAGACCACGCAGGCCTCGGTGTCGTTTGCGCCCCTGCAGTCTTTGTTTGGCATTGTTACCCCTAGCGGTTTGCACTTCGAGCGGCACCACCAGGGTTGGTGGGATATTGACCCCTCCAAGCACCGCCTGATGGTCAACGGCATGGTCAAGGCGGCCAAGGTGTTTACGGTGGATGAGATCATGCGGCTGCCAGCCGTATCCAGGTTTCACTTCATCGAATGCGGTGCCAATACCGCCGTGGACTGGGGCAATGTGGCCGTGCCTACGGTGCAATACACACACGGCATGGTGTCGTGCAGCGAGTTCACGGGCGTGCCGCTGATTACGCTCTTGGAGTTGGCGGGCGCAGACCTGAAGAATGGCAAGTTTGTACTGGCCGAGGGTGCCGACGGATCGTCCATGACGCGCACCATCCCTATGGAGCTGATCAAGTCGGGTGAAGTGTTTGTGGCCTACGGGCAAAACGGCGAAATGCTGCGCCCCGAGCAGGGCTATCCGCTACGGCTGATCGTGCCCGGCGTGCAGGGCGTGAGTTGGGTGAAATACTTGCGCCGCCTTGAAGTGGGCGATCAGCCCTACGCGGCCAAAGACGAGGCCATTCACTACATGGACCTGCAGCCCGGCGGCCTTCACCGCCAGTACACCAGTATTCAGGAATGCAAGAGCGTGGTGACCACACCCTCTGGCGGGCAGGTGCTGCTGGATCAGGGCTTTTACAATATTTCCGGTCTGGCTTGGTCGGGCCGTGGCAAGGTGGGACGGGTGGATGTGTCGGTGGATGGTGGGCGCAACTGGCGCACGGCGCGCCTGCAAACGCCAGTGCTGTCCAAGGCGCTCACTCGCTTCAATATCGACTGGGTGTGGGATGGCAAGCCTGCCATCATCCAAAGCCGGGCGATGGACGACACCGGCTATGTTCAACCGACCTACAAACAGCTGCGTGACGTGCGCGGCACGCGGTCGATTTACCACAACAACGCCATTCAATCGTGGCTGGTGCAAGAGAGCGGCGAGGTGAAAAATGTTCAAGTTTCCTAAAGAGCTTGCAATGGTTGTGGCGCTTGGCCTGGCCGGTGTGGTGAGCGCGCAGACTAGCGCCGCATACCCTGGCGTGGGGCGCGATGCTACCGCGAAAGAGGTTGCGGCTTGGGACATTGATGTGCGCCCCGATTTCAAGGGTTTGCCCGCCGGGTCAGGCACGGTCGCCAAGGGGCAGGACGTGTGGGAGGCCAAATGCGCGCAATGCCATGGTTTCTTTGGCGAGTCAGGCGAGGTGTTCAGCCCGCTGGTCGGCGGCATCGGCAAGGAAGATATTCAGACCGGGCGGGTTGCCAAACTCAATGACGCCAGCTTCCCGGGGCGCACCACCTTCATGAAGGTGAGTACGCTGTCGACCATTTGGGACTACATCAACCGGGCCATGCCCTGGACGGCGCCCAAGACACTGAGCACCGAAGAGGTGTACGCCGTCACCGCCTTTTTGTTGAACCTCAATGGCATCGTGCCGGATGACTTCACCTTGTCCGAAAAGAACATCCGCGAGGTGCAGCAGCGTATGCCCAACCGCAATGGCATGACAACCGCGCACAACATGTGGCCCGGCAAAGAGTTCAGCGGCACCAACAAGTCCGACACCCGCAACGTGGCCTGCATGAAAGACTGCGCGCCCGAGGCCAAGGTGGCGTCATTCTTGCCGGACTTTGCGCGCAATGCACATGGCAATCTGGCCGAGCAAAACCGCTTGGTCGGCGCGCAACGCGGTGCCGATACCACCCAGCCTGAACCCAAAGGTGCAGGTGCCGCAGCCAAGGTGGTGGCTGTGGCACCTGCAGCCCCCAAGGCGCCAGACGTCAAGCCCGTAGCTGCGACTGCTGGTAACGTGGACGGCAAGGCTGCAGTGGCCTTGCTGAGCAAACACAATTGCACGGTGTGCCATGGTGTGGATAAGAAAATAATTGGCCCCGCGTTCACCGATGTCGCCAAAAAACATGCGGGCAAGGCGGACTACCTTGCCAAGAAAATCAAGCTGGGCGGCAGTGGCGTATGGGGCGCTATCCCAATGCCAGCGCAGTCTCTGAGCGATGCCGACGCGGCCATCGTGGCCACCTGGCTGGCCAATGGCGCCGCAAAGTAGAGCAGTTCCAAAACTGTGCAACTCAATCCGATTACCCCTGTGAACTTACCGAAGGAGATAGCTATGCAAACACGTCGCGAGACACTCAAGCGCGGAGCCATCGTGGCTGGCCTTTTGGCCGGTACGGGCCTCTTCCCGCAATACGCATTTGCGTACAACAAGTCGGCCTTTGACGCCAAGAACATTGCCGATGCGCTCAAAGCGCTGGGCGCTTCCGCCCCGGTGGAGAGCAAGGACGTCACCATCACCGGCCCCGATATTGCTGAAAACGGCGCCGTGGTGCCGTTGACCACCGGCACCACGCTGGTGGGCGTCAAGCAACTGCTGATTCTGGTGGAGAAGAACCCATCGGCACTGGTGGCCCTGTTCAATGTGACCGACAGCGTGGAGCCTACCTTTGCCACCCGCACCAAGATGGGTCAGTCGTCGGATGTGTACGCCGTGGCGGTGATGAACGACGGCAAAGCCTTCTTTGCCAAAAAAGAGGTCAAGGTGACCTTGGGCGGTTGCGGCGGCTAAGCCCTGCACCTCTTCCATTCACGCAATATTGCATCAATTTCAGGAGAAAACCCATGGCAGATCCAATGCGCATTCGCGCCCAAGCAGCAGGCGACAAGGCCACCGTCCGTGTCCTCATGGCCCACGAAATGGAGTCCGGTCAACGCAAGGACTCAGCGGGCAATCTGGTGCCCGCCTGGTTCATCAGTGAAGTCACCGCCACCCACAACGGCAAGGTGGTGATGACTGCCGAATGGGGCTCCGCCGTGTCCAAGAATCCGTTCCTGCAGTTCACCATCAAAGGCGCCAAGGCCGGCGACAAAGTAGGTGTGAACTGGAAAGACAACAAGGGCGATTCACGCACCGACGAAGCCACGGTGTCCTAAGCAAAGGCACTGTTCAGGAATCCATCCCCCAAAAGCTACGAGGAGACACAATGACCCTAAAAGTTGCCATCGGATGTGCCTTGGTGTGCGCACTGGCTACCTCGGCCTTTGCACAGAAAACGGCAGTGCAGAGCATTGAGGAATACCGTGCCTTGCTACAAGACGGCAACCCTGCCGACTTGTTCGAAGCCAAGGGGGAGTCGCTCTGGAAAGAAAGTCGTGGCCCCAAGAAAGCCACCCTGGAAAAATGCGATCTGGGCAAAGGCCCCGGCGTGGTGAAAGGCGCCTTTTTGGCGTTGCCGCGCTACTTTGCCGATACCAACCAGGTGCAAGATCTGGAGTCCCGCCTGCTGACCTGCATGGAAACCTTGCAGGGCTTCAATGCGGCCGAGATTGCCAAGACGGACTTTGGCAAAGGGGAGCAAAAAAGCGTCACAGCCTTGGCAACCTGGATTGCGGCCGAGTCCAAGGGCGGTAAGTTCAACCTGTCACAAGCGCACCCGAAAGAACGCGTGTCGTACGAGGTGGGCAAGCGCCTGTTTTTTCAGCGTGCCGGGCCGCATGACTTCTCCTGTGCGTCCTGCCATGGCCAGGATGGCACCCGCATTCGGCTACAAGACCTGCCCAACCTGACCAAGAACCCCGGCGACGGTATCGGTTTTGCGGCCTGGCCCGCGTACCGGGTGTCCAACGGGCAAATGTGGGGCATGCAGCAGCGCCTTAACGATTGCTACCGGCAACAGCGGTTTCCGTTCCCCGGCTTCGGCAGCGAAGTGACCATTGCGCTGGGTACTTACCTGGGCGTCAACAGCACAGGCTCGGTCTCGGTGGCACCCGCCATCAAGCGTTAAGCACACCGGAGAACCCATATGTTTAAACCTACCAAAGTGTTTTTCATGGCCGCAACTGCAGCGCTGTTGGTTGCTGGCTGCGCCGCCCTACCCGGTACTGCCGAGCTGGACCGGATTACCGAGGGCGCCGTGAAGGCGGCCTTTCGGGACGAGGGTATTGTGAAGGTCTCGGTGCTCACCACCGACGAAACCAACCGCGCCTGCAGCGCCGCAGACGTGGCGGGTGTGCCACTGGACGAGGCCACTGCCAAGGCACTGGAGGAGCAAAACTTCAAGACCATCCGCTGGCCCACCGACGGCAAATTTCTGGGCGACTGGAAAGAAGGCGAGAAGCTGGCCCAAAGTGGCCGTGGTCTCACCTGGACCGATGACGCCAAAACCCCCAATGGTGGCAATTGCTACAACTGCCACCAGATGGACCAGAAAGAAATTTCTTTCGGCACCATCGGCCCCAGCCTGTACAACTATGCCAAGCTGCGCGGCGTGACGGACCCCGCCAGTCCCGAGTCCAAGGCCATTGTGGAATACACCTGGGGCAAGGTTTGGAACAGCAAGGCCTACAACGCTTGCTCCAACATGCCGCGTGCGGGGCACATGGGCATCCTCAACGAAAACCAGGTGCGCCACATCGTGGCGCTGCTGCTGGACCCGAAGTCTCCCGTTAACCAATAAGCCGCGTCTGGCCCGCGCCAAGCGGGCTGCCCGGTTTGCCGATTGCCAAGCTATGAACCTCTCCAAACGTGAATTTTTCCAGGTGCTGGGCGCTGGCACCATGGCCGGCATGGGCATGGGTGCGTATGCCGACGCCGATGCCGCCACCGCCTCCAATGGGCTGTATGACATTGGGGCGTTCGGTAACGTGTCGTTCCTGCACATGACCGACTGCCATGCGCAGCTCTTGCCGGTGCACTTTCGCGAGCCCAACGTCAACCTGGGTATCGGCAGCATGCGCGGCAATTTGCCCCACCTGGTGGGCGAGCATTTGCTGCGCACCGCCAAGGTTCGCCCGGGCACGGCGCAGGCCCATGCACTGTCGCACCTTGACTTTGAAAAGGCTGCACGTCGCTATGGCAAGGTCGGCGGTTTTGCCCATCTGGCCACGCTGGTCAAGCGTCTCAAGGCCAGCCGCCCCGGCGCGCTGCTGCTGGATGGGGGTGACACCTGGCAGGGCTCGGGCACATCCCTGTGGACCAATGGCCAAGACATGGTCGATGCCTGCAAGCTGCTGGGCGTGGACGTGATGACGGGCCACTGGGAGTTCACCTACGGCATGGAGCGGGTGAAAGAAATTGTCGAAAAAGACTTTGCGGGCAAAGTGGATTTTGTGGCGCAAAACGTCAAGACCAATGATTTTGGCGACCCGGTATTCAAGCCCTATGTGATTCGTGAAATCAACGGCGTGCCTTGCGCCATCATCGGCCAGGCTTTTCCCTACACCCCGATTGCCAACCCACGCTATATGGTGGCGGACTGGGCGTTTGGCATTCAGGACGAAAACATGCAGGCCATGGTGAACGAGGCGCGCGGCAAAGGCGCGCACGTGGTGGTGGTGCTTTCGCACAACGGCATGGACGTGGACCTGAAGATGGCAAGCCGGGTCAGCGGCATTGACGCCATCATGGGTGGCCACACCCACGATGGCATGCCCGTGGCCAGCATCGTGAGCAACAAGGGCGGCCAGACCATCGTTACCAACGCGGGCTCGAACAGCAAGTTTCTGGCAGTGCTCGACTTTGAGGTGAAGGACAAGCGGGTAAGCGACTTCCGCTACAAGCTCCTGCCCGTGTTTGCCAACATGCTGCCCGCCGATGCCGAGATGGCCGCGCTGATCCGCAAGGTGCGCGCGCCCTACGAGGCCAAGCTGTCGGAAACCCTGGCCATCACTGAGGGCTCTCTGTACCGGCGCGGCAACTTTAATGGCACCGGCGACCAGTTGCTGCTGGACGCCATGATGGAAGTGCAGGGCGCCGACATCGCGTTCTCCCCGGGCTTTCGCTGGGGCACCAGTTTGCTGCCGGGCCAGCCCATCACCCG
>CAJASG010000399.1 GCA_903944555.1 uncultured beta proteobacterium | reverse complement strand
TGCCACCGCCAAAACCATCTCCAAGGTGGCAGATGCAGTGGTCATTGGCAGCAAGATCATCCAATTGATCGAAAATCAACCGCGTGACCAGGTGGCTCCCACAGCGCAAGCGTTCCTACAAGAGATCCGAACCGCTTTGGATTCATAATCGCGGCATGAAAACTTGGGGGGCAGACCGCAGCCACGCGATGCGTGTCAGCACTGTCCCCAACACTTTGAAAGGTGACCATGAGCTGGCTTGAAAAACTTTTACCCCCGAAAATTCTGCAAACCGCCCCCGCGGACCGTCGCAGCGTGCCTGAAGGCCTGTGGATCAAGTGCCCCAGCTGCGAGACCGTGTTGTACAAGACGGATCTGGAGCAAAACCAGAACGTTTGCCCCAGTTGCAGCCACCACCACCGCATTGGCGCACGGGCCCGGTTGAACGTGTTTCTGGACAACGAAGGCCGCTTCGAGATCGGCCAGGAAGTGCTGCCCGTGGACGCGCTGAAGTTCAAGGACAGCCGCAAGTACACCGAACGCCTTAAAGAAGCCCTGGAAAACACCGGTGAAACCGACGCCTTGGTGGTGATGGGTGGATCGGTGCACGGCATCAGCCTGATCGCAGCCTGTTTTGAATTCGAATTCATGGGCGGCAGCATGGGCTCCGTGGTCGGCGAGCGTTTTGTGCGCGGTGTGGAAGCTGCAGTGGAACAAAAAGTACCCTTTTTGTGCTTCACTGCCACTGGCGGCGCCCGCATGCAAGAAGGGCTGTTGAGCCTGATGCAAATGGCCAAGACCAATGCGGCCCTCACCCGACTGGCCAAGAAGGGCTTGCCTTACATCAGCGTACTGACCGACCCCACAATGGGTGGTGTCAGCGCCGGTTTTGCGTTCTTAGGGGATGTGGTCATTGCCGAGCCCAAGGCGTTGATTGGATTTGCTGGACCCCGCGTGATTGAGTCCACCGTGCGGGTCACCTTACCCGAAGGCTTTCAGCGCGCCGAGTTCTTGCAAACCAAAGGGGCGATTGACTTCATCTGTGACCGCCGCGAACTGCGCAAGACCGTGGCCGACACCCTGGCCATGCTGCAACGCCAACCGGCCGACGCAGTAATTTAAAAACCTGAGCCTGCCACCGCGCCCAAGGCGGTGGCTTGCAGTGCGCCCAGCACAATCGAGGCCACTTGCAGAATCACCAGCAGCACCAGCGGCGACAAGTCAACGCCGCCGACCAACGGCACCATGCGCCGCACCGGACTAAGTACTGGCGTAATCAGGCGGTCCAGCAGATCCGAGAGAAACGACCGCGTTTGAACCCAGGACAACACGGCATAAACGATCACCAGACCGGTCAGTCCAGACAAGGCCATGCGCACCACACCAAAGACGGCCAAGACGGCGACCGACACCAAGCCCGCCCCGCCGCCAATCAGCAACCACAACAGGGTGAACTGCACCAATTGCAACAAATAAGCGCCCACCAAGCTGGCCAAGTCCCAATTGCCCACCGATGGAACGACGCGGCGCAACGGCAGCACCAACCAGTCGGTCAAGGCAAAAATAAACTTCCCCATAGGATTGCCGGATCGCACCGACATGGGTATGCGCTGGTGCTGCATATACAGGCGTAAAAGGCAGGTGCCGGTCAGCAAACCGCCAACAACTTCCAACAAGAGAGAAACTATTTGATAGAGCATGGTGTCTGTATGAATTGAGCAAATAGATCATAGCCGCAGCGACCCTCTTAGAATCTACCCTTTAGTGTTCCTTATGTTTTCTCAATAGCGGCCGCTTTTTGGTAGCCCACCGACCCCCATTTCATTGCATCCATGTCTGACCAACACTCCCCCGCCCAAGCCCCCCAAGACGAAAACCAGCTGATGCACGAGCGTCGGGAAAAGCTCAAAGTCATCCGCCAGCAGCAGGTGGACGGCAAGGGCGTTGCCTTTCCCAATGACTTTCAGCCCAGCCACCGGGCGGCCGAGCTGTTTGCCAGCCACGAACACCAGACCACAGAGGAACTGGCCACCGTCGCCACCACCGTCAAGGTAGCCAGTCGCATGATGCTCAAGCGCGTCATGGGCAAGGCCAGCTTTTGTACCCTGCAAGATGCCTCGTTTGGCCCGTCCGGTGGACGCATCCAGATCTACGTCAAGGGCGAGGACGTGGGCGACGAGCTGTACGCCTCCTTCAAACATTGGGATCTGGGCGACATCGTGGCCGCAGAGGGCACCCTGTTCAAGACCAAAACTGGCGAGCTGTCCATCCACGCCACCCGCGTGCGCCTGCTGACCAAGAGCCTGCGCCCGATGCCCGACAAGTTCCACGGCATCCATGACCAGGAGGTGAAATACCGCCAGCGCTACATCGACCTGATGACCGACGAGACCACGCGCAAGCGCTTTGTGGCGCGCAGCAAGGCCGTCAGTGGTCTGCGCGAATTTATGGTCCACCACGGCTTTCTGGAGGTGGAAACACCCATGCTGCACCCGATTCCCGGGGGCGCCAATGCCAAACCGTTCACCACCCACCACAATGCGCTGGACCAGCAGATGTTTTTGCGTATTGCGCCAGAGCTCTACCTCAAGCGCCTGATCGTGGGCGGGTTCGATCGCGTGTTCGAGATCAACCGCAACTTCCGCAATGAAGGCATCTCGGTGCGCCACAACCCCGAGTTCACCATGATGGAGTTCTACGCGGCCTACTGGAATTACCAGGACCTGATGACCTTCACCGAGGCACTGGTGCGCGATGCCGCCCTGAAAGCGGTGGACACCCTGCAACTCACCTACGGCGGAAAGCCGGTGGACCTGTCCCAGCCGTTTCAGCGCCTCACCATCGTGGAAGCTATCCAGAAGTACACCGATGCCGGCGACAACGTGTTTGACGCGGCCTGGCTACTGCCCGCCCTGCGCAAACTAGGGCTTACGGAAGCCAAGCACAGCTTAAGCACCCGCAGCCTGGCCAGTCTGCAGGTCATGTACTTTGAAGAAACCGTGGAAGACAAGCTCTGGCAGCCCACCTTTATTTGTGAGCACCCGGTCGAAATCTCCCCCTTGGCGCGCGCCAGCGACACCAACCCCGGTGTGACCGAGCGCTTTGAGCTCTACATCACCGGCCGCGAGTTTGGCAATGGTTTCTCCGAGCTGAACGACGCCGAAG
>CAJASG010000398.1 GCA_903944555.1 uncultured beta proteobacterium | reverse complement strand
TACTCACCCGCGCCAACCCGATTGCGGACGTGGTGTACGGCATTGACAACGCCTTGGCCCCCAAAGCCTTGGCTGCCGACGTGTTGGCCCCAAGCACTACAGCGGCGGCATCCCGCACCACCAGCACGCCACTGCCCGCACCTTTGGTGCCGGTAGATTACGGCTACGTGACCATCAATTACGACAAGGCCTGGTTTGCCAAAAGTGGTAAAGCCCTGCCCAAATCACTGGAAGAGTTGACGCAGCCCGCATTTGCCAATTTGCTGGTGGTGCAAAACCCTGCCACCTCCAGCCCTGGCAACGCATTTTTACTCGCCACCGTGGGTTCCATGGGCGAAGAAAAGGCATTTGACTGGTGGACACGGTTGCGCACCAACGGCGTGAAGGTCGCCAAGGGCTGGACCGAGGCCTACTACACCAACTTCTCCCAAAATGGTGGCAAGTACCCGCTGGTCATCAGCTACGCGACCAGTCCGGCGGCTGAGCTGTTTTATGCCAAAGACAAACCGACTGAGCCACCTACCGGCAGCCTGAGCCTGGCCGGTGGCGTGTTCCGTCAAGTGGAGGGCGTGGCCTTGGTCAAGGGTGGCAAGCAGCCCGAAGCGGCTGAAAAATTCATTGAATTCATGCGCTCCGCCACCGTGCAACAGCAACTACAAACCGAAATGTGGATGTACCCCGCCGAGCGCGGCACAGCCCGTGCCGAGGTGATGAAGTTCGCCCCCGAGCCCGCCGCCTTTGATACCCCCACCGACGCAGATATTGCAGCCAAGGGCGCGCAATGGGTGAGCCGCTGGACCAAGGTGGTGTTGAAGTAAACGATCCAAATCGTGCGAGCAGTGCACGCAGCCCCATTGCAGCAACGCGGGTCGGGCTTGCTCGTCGTGGCCCTGCCCGTCGCATTTTTGCTGGTCATGCTGGTGGCACCTGCTGCGCGATTGTTGTTGGAGGCCTGGCGCGGTGGTACGCCAGACTTGTCGGTTGCCGAGGCTGTGTTCGCACCGTGGCTAGACCCTTACCTGCGCTGGCGCATGGCCTGGTCCTTGATTCAGGCGGCTTGCACCTGTGTTGCCACCCTGGTCATCGGCTTGCCCATTGCCTGGGTGCTGGCGCGGTTTGAGTTTGCGGGGCGCACCCTGGTGCTGCGCAGCTTGATGTTGCCGTTTGTAGTGCCTACGCTGGTGGCGGCCTTGGGCGTATTGGCACTGATGGGGCCGCAGGGCGTGCTGGCACGGCTCGGTGGGCCTGATTTGCAGGGCACACCCTGGCTGCTGTTGTACGGCAACGTGTTTTTTAACCTGTGCTTGGTGGTGCGCGCTGGCACCGACGCATTGGGGCAGGTGAGCGCCTCGCGCCTTGCCGCAGCCCGCACGCTGGGGGCCACGCCGTGGCGTGCGTTCTGGCGGGTGGAGTGGCCCGCCATTGCGCCATGGCTCATGTCGGCACTGTGCCTGGTGTTTTTGTACTGCTTTGCGGGCTTCGGACTGGCCTTGGTGCTGGGCGGGCAGGCGTATGCCACCGCTGAAGTAGAGATTTACACCCTGGTCGCGCACGAGCTTCAACTAGGCCAGGCCGGGGTGTTGTCGCTGTGGATGATGTCGCTCACGTTGCTGGTGGCACTGGCCTACGCGGCCCTGGAGCACCATTTGGCAGCGCCCACACGCGCCGACCGTGTGCAACGGACCGCACCGCTAGGTGTGGTGCAGTGGGCCGCGCTGGCTCTTGCACTGCTATGTTTAATGGCATTTTGTGCTGCACCGCTCATGGGTATTGCGTGGCTAGCTATTTTTTCAGGAGCTAACTGGGCTGGCGTCGGGACTGAGGTGGGCAATTCTTGGGCCGTGCTTGCCGAGGACGAAACCTTGGCGGCACTGTGGAACACACTGCGTTTCACGGTGTCGGCGGTGCTGCTGGCCACCGTGCTGGGTTTGGCGCATGCGCTGGCGGCACGCCGCTCCATGTTGCTGCGCACGCTGGTGTTTTTGCCGTTTGTGGTGTCACCGGTGATGGTGGCGTTTGGGCTGTTGCTGCTGTATCCCGCCCAGACGGACAGCGTTTTTATGTTGATCGCTGCTTATGCCCTGCTGGCCTACCCGTTCGTCGCCAAGTCGTTAGCCTCTGCCTTGGACAGCATGCCTGCGCACTACCACGACGCGGCCCGCTCACTGGGAGCCAGCCCGTGGCGAACTTTCTGGCGCGTCACCTTTCCTCTGCTGCGCCCCGCGCTGCGTCGTGGCGTGGCTTTTGCTGCGGCTACCGCAGTGGGTGAATTTGCAGTCACCCTGTTTTTGTCCCGCCCAGAGTGGGACACACTCACCACCCTCATCTACCAGCGCCTGGGCCGCCCCGGCGCAGCCAATCTGGACGCTGCCATGGTGCTGTCGTGTGTGCTGATGCTGCTGGCGTTGGTCGCCTTTGCGGCCATAGAGTGGGAAAGCCCAACAGACAACGCCTACGCCCCCCATAGATCCCATGCTTGAATTACGCAACATTTACAAAACCTGGCAGCCCCGGCGGGGCGAGCTGCGCCAGCTTTTAAGCAACATCAGCCTCACAGTGCAGCCCGGTCAAACCGTGGCCATCCTAGGCCCGTCGGGCAGTGGCAAAAGCACCTTGCTCAAAATCGTGGCCGGGCTGGAATCACTGGATGCTGGGGCTGTGCTGCTCGATGGCACGGACATCACCTTGTTGGCCCCCGAGCGCCGCCACTTCGCGTTGATGTTTCAGGACTTCGCCCTGTTCCCGCACCTCAATGTGCAAGACAACGTGGCCTTTGGGCTGGTGGAGCAGCGTGTGCCCAGGCTAGAGGCGCGTGCGCAGTCGCGGGCCATGTTGGAGCGTTTTGGTATGCAGGCGTTTGCCACGTCCCGCGTGGAGCAACTCTCGGGCGGAGAGCAGCAGCGTGTGGCACTGGCCCGCGCCCTCATCACCCGCCCGCGTGTGCTACTGCTGGATGAACCCTTTTCTGCGCTGGATGCACAGCTGCGCGTGCAACTGCGCGAAGAGTTTCGCAGCCACATTGCCCAACACCAGATGGCTGTTTTGTGGGTGACCCACGATGAAGCCGAGGCGCACGCGATGGGCGACCTGGAATTGCGCCTGAACCCATGAGTAAACCGCTGCGTATCGTTCTGTTTGGGCCGGAGTCCACCGGAAAGTCCACCCTGACTGTGGCGCTTGCCGTGCGTTATGGCGCACCCTGTTCGCCCGAATACGTGCGTGAATACTGGGATACCCACGACGGCATCATCACCGCGGCGGACCTTGATGCCATCGGTAGTGGTCAGGTGGCGGGCGAGGAAAAAGCCATTGGAACTGCTGCGGTGACTGGATCGCGGTTGGTGTTTCATGACACTGACCTGCTGACCTGCCTGCTGTGGAACGATCTGCTGTTCCCTGGGGCTTGCCCGCCGTGGGTTCGAGCCAACGCAGAGCGGAGTGCAAGAGAGGTGGATTTGTATCTCTACTGCGATACCGATATGCCCTCGGCCCCCGACCCGCAGCGCTGTTTTCCAGACCCAGCGGGTCGAGCCCTGTGTCGCACTCTCTGGCGCGAGTCACTTGTCCGACTGGGCGTGCACTGGGTGGAGGTCAGTGGCGATTGGGCACAACGCGAGGCACGCGCGGCGGCTGCGGTTGATGCGCTGTTGCCATCGCCGGAATAGGCCACGGCGATATTTCTGCCATTTTTGTGAAATAGGGCTTTAGCCCCCTTGGTATATGCGCAAGCAGCTATATTTTTAATAGCAACTTGCGCTACCCGATCAGTATTTAACTTTGACTTTGTCGATCTGCTCTTTGGTCAAGGCAGGCACATCGCCGCGAGCAGCCATGCGGTTCAAGTTCCAGCCACCCTCGCCCACCCAAGCCTTGAGCACAGCCAAGTTGGCGGCGCACTCCGCGTTGTTGTCCTTGTTGTCCTGATCGCACAGGTACTTGTACATATTGCCGGGTTTGCCGCCGGAGTAGGGGTTGGTTCCATCGTCCAAACGGCGCATGAAAGCCCCGGTGGACTTGCCGTTCACCAACTGCAGTAGATGCTCATAGGTATCTGAGCGTGGGCCAACTTTTTCCTTCTTGAACTTTTCCTGGTCCAAGTTGAAATCGGCCATGGAGGGTGCCCCGGCTTTTTCGGAGTGGCACTCAGCGCAATACTTTTTGACCATGGGTGCCACGTCATTTCGATAGGTGACATCGGCCGCCATCACGGGCAAGGCCACAACCGCACACACCAACGAAGCTATCAGACTCAGTTTCATCTCGTCTCCTCAGGTTAATAATAAAAATTCTATTTGGCTTTTTCAGCCACATCGCCAAACAATTCTGCTGGTCCAGGACCTTCAGGCTCCTTGTGGGCAATTGCAAAGTGGCATTCGATGCACGTCTTGCCCTCGGCCTTGCCTTTGGCATGGCGTGACCGCGCTTTTGCGGTCTGTAGTTCCAGGTTCATCTTGTCTTCCCGGTGGCAACTGCGGCACTGGTGCGAGTCGCTGGCTTTCATGGAACGCCACACCGATTGGGCCATTTCTGCGCGCTTGGCATCGAACTTTTCCTTGGTGTCGATCGACGGGGAAATGTAGGTGTAATACAAGTCCTTGGATGCCTTGATCTTGGCCCACACCAGGGGACCTGGCTCGTGGGGCACGTGGCAATCAGTACAAATAGCTCGCACACCCGTGCGATTGGTGTCATGTATGGTGCCCTTGTACTCCGCAAAGTTGTAGGACATCTCATGGCAACTGACGCAAAACTCTTCGGTACTGGTGTGAGCCAAAACATAGGCGCCCGCGATGCCGACCGACACCGAGAAAACCATCAACGCCGCGGCAAGCCCGGCAAACAGCTTCCAGCGCGCAAGCACATATAGAAAAATAGTTTTCATTGCAGTGAACCGGTTTACGCGTGCTTAACGCGAAAGAATGAAGCGGACCAAGTTCTTGATGGCTGCCTCATCTTTGGATTTGACCTTGGCGTGCTCCTCTTTGACTCCGTCAATCTCCACCATTGGTGCCGTCGTCAAGTGGGTGAACAACTTGGCTTCGCCGTCGGCTTTACCTTTGTACTTGGCGGCCGTCTTGTTGTACGCAGGGCCGTCCTTTTTCTTGTCCACCGAGTGGCACTTGCCGCATTTGCTGGCCTCAATCAACTGTTCGGCAGCGGCTACGTCTACCGCCTGCGCTTGGGCTGCCCATGCAGCACTGGCCAGACCCAGGCCTAGCAAGACTTGGAGAAAATGTTTTTGATTGCGCGCCATGGAAGTTCCTCGTTATATTTATTAACCTTAAACCAAATCAAGATTTTCGATTTTCATCATAGACCCATCCATATTCAATTCCCCATTCAATTACTTGATGTGCATCAATAGAGC
>CAJASG010000397.1 GCA_903944555.1 uncultured beta proteobacterium | reverse complement strand
GCTACAACAGCGAGTGGAGTGACCCTTTGGGCGCGCGCGGCATGATTGCGCTGGCCTCGCGCTACACCGTGGCCCGCATGATGGAGCGCAACGACTTTCACGACCGCTTCAAAGCCGGCTCGCCGATTGCTGTGCACGAATTCCTGTACCCCTTGATGCAGGGCTATGACAGCGTGGCGCTTAAAAGTGACCTGGAACTCGGTGGCACCGATCAGAAATTCAATTTGCTGATGGGTCGCACCCTGCAGGCCGAATATGGCCAGGAGCCGCAGTGCATTCTGACCATGCCGCTCCTCGAAGGGCTGGACGGCGTGGAGAAGATGTCCAAGAGCAAGAACAACTACATTGGCATCTGCGAAGAGCCCAACACCATGTTCGCCAAAGTGTTGAGCATCTCGGACGTGCTGATGTGGAAGTGGTACACGCTGCTGAGTTTTAAAAGTGAGGCCGAGATTGCTGCGCTGAAAGCCGAGGTGGATGGCGGGCGCAACCCCAAGGACGCCAAAGTGGCGCTGGCCAAGGAAATTACGGCGCGGTTCCACAGTGCTGCCGCTGCCGATGCCGCAGAGCAGGACTTCATCAACCGCAGCAAAGGCGGCATTCCTGAGGATGTGCCTGAGCTGCAACTGCCGCTGGCCGAAGGACGGGCGCCGGTGGGAATCGGCGCGCTCCTGAAAATGGCCGGTTTGGCGGCTTCCAGTGGCGAGGGCAACCGCCTGATCGATGGTGGCGGTGTGCGGGTGGACTCAGGCGTGGTCAGTGACAAAGGTCTCAAACTGGGCGCCGGCACCTACGTGGTGCAGGTGGGCAAGCGCAAGTTTGCTCGGGTCACATTGGGGTAATTCCCCTTTATTTCAGCAGGTCTTGTACCGCAGCGATTCCGGCCACGGCACATTTTTCGTCCAGATGACCTCCGGGGGCGCCACCGACGCCTACGGCACCAATCACCTCATCGCCCACCTTGACCGGGACACCGCCGCCTAGCAGCAGGTATCCGGGGATCATTGCGACATTGGCTGCGGCGGGGTTCTTTTGGGCCCCTTCCATCATGGCCAGGCTGGTATTTTTGCCGGATGCCGACGTGAATGCCTTGGCTTGGCTGGCGGCCAGTGTGTGGGGACCCGCATTGTCGGCGCGCTGTACGGCACGCACCGTGCCGGCGCGGTCAACCACGGTCGCCGTGACGTTGTACTTGTCTGCACTGCAAGCGGCCACGGTAGCTGCGGCGATTTTATTGGCCAGCTCCAGCGACATATTTTTTTCTGTGCGCACAGCTTGGGCGCTGGCGGATAGGGTCACAAGGCTCAGCATCAGGGCAGACAGGGGGCTCAGTTTCAGCATGGGATTCTCCGGGTAAAGGGGTTGCACAGCGGTTCAATCAACCGTGGAGCAACTGTAAAAGTCCGAGCCTGTTTTGCCTATGCGTAGGACTGCGCCGGCCCCTCCGTACAACTACGCAGTGCCAGGGGTTTCCTGGGGCTATTTGTGCGCCGTGAGTTCGTCAATCAAGGCGCCGTACTGGCGAACCAGCTGGGCCAGGGATTCGGCCCCCAGCTTGGCAAACAGATTTGCACGGTGGGTTTCCACTGTGCGCGGGGAAACGCTGAGGGCACGGCCCATCTCCTTATTGGTCAGCCCCGCCACAATCAGGCCCAACACCTCGCGTTCACGCTCGGAGAGTTGCGTGTAGCGGTCCCGTGCATCACGGTCAATGAGCGTGCGCTCGCGGCGCTTCACATGTTGGCGCACCCCGCTTTGCAGCGTCTCCAGCAGCAATTCGTCGTCCACGGGTTTTTCCAGAAACTCGGCGGCGCCGGCTTTGAATGCGCGTCGGCACATATCAACGGTGCCGTGTCCCGTCAGAATCACCACGGGCTGGTCCACCCCTTGGCTAACCAGAGTCTGCAGCACCGATAAGCCGCTGATGCCGGGCATGCGCACATCCAGCACGATGACGCCAATGCCTTCGCGGTCAAACTCCGCCAGAAACACCAGCGGGTCGGCCCAGGCGTGGACCCGCAGGCCCACGGTGCCAATCAGCAGTGACAGACTGGCGCGCACCGCCTCGTCATCGTCAATCAGGTGGACCAGAGGGGAGAGCGGGGGATTCATACCAATTGCTCCGCAGTGGCAGCCAGCGGCACGCTCAGGATGAGCTCAGCACCGCCGGTCGCATGGTTGCGCGCAGACAGGGCGCCGCCCATGCTGCTGGTCAGGGTTTCGCACAAACTCAGGCCCAAGCCCAATCCCCCCTCGCGGGTCGAGAAAAAGGGCTCGAAGATGCGCGGCAGCACCTCGGCAGGGAAACCGGCCCCGCTGTCTTGCACAGTCAGCACGCCTTGGCCATTGACGCTGCACAGGGTGAGGCGCAAGGCACGCTCCGCTGCCGGTGTGCGCTCCATGGCCTGCAGTGCATTCATCAGCAGGTTATGGATGATTTGGTCCAGTGCCACCGGCTCGGCCCACACCACGATCGCAGCCAGCGGCGCCTCCACGCTGGGTGTCAGCTGGCAGCGCTGGAATTCAGGCTCCAGCAGATACAGTGCCTTGCGCACCACCTCCTGCAGTGTGACTGCGTGCAAGGTGCTGTCCGGCGCAGGCTGTTCTACCACCCGGCGCAGACGGCCCACCACCTCGGACGCGCGCCGCGCCTGAGCGACGGCCTGCGACATGGCCTGGCGAATCGGCGCCAAGTCGGGCTCATCCTCGGCGAGCAAACGGCTGGCGGCCTGGGTGTTGGCCAAAATTGCGGTGAGCGGCTGGTTCAGTTCATGGGCCATGCCGGCCGCCAGTTCGCCCAGCGTATTCAGCCGTGCGACTTGCCCCAGCCGCAACAGCTCTTCGGCGCGCCGGGCCTCTTGGCGCTGCCGCAACAGCGCCTGCGCCGCTTGCAGGCTCAGGCTGACCAGTGCAGCCCAGCCCAGCATCCAGCCCCAAGGCAGTTCTGTCCAGGCGACATGGCGGTGGGCCACCAGGTCCAGTGCCTGGCTCTCGGCGGCCAAAGTCTTGCGCACGGAAAATTCCCAGCCCCAGCGGCTATTACTTGCGGGGCCGGACTGCAGCACCATGGTTTGTGGGCCATGGCCCAGGGTCAGGCGCACCGGGCTGGACTCGGGCACCATCGGCCACTCGGTCCATGGCACCATCCGGTGAATGTCGATTTGCACCAGGTAGCTGCTAGGTTGCGCCCCCAGCAGCAAGCCGTAACGGCCCCGTTCCAGTTGGACATCCGCCAGCACGGCGCGCCCTAGCTGGCGCGACTCGGTGTCCAGGGCGAGCAGCCGTGCATCGGGCCACGGGGTGGTACCGTCCCGCCGTTCGATGGACAGAATTTGGGGGTAGACCGCGGGCAGGCGCTGTTCCGGGTGCGAGGTTGCGCCGGGCACCGTCAGCAGCGCCAGCGTGGCCAGAATGGCATCGTGCTGCACCACGCGCTGGCTGAGGAGCCGGTGGGCAATCCGCGCGTTGGTGTCAAACGCCTCGCGCTGTTGTGCCAATTCAAGGCGACCCAGCACCATCGACCCGCCAACCACCAGCAGAGTCCAAACTAGACCCCACAGTCGTAAGCGACGCACAAGTTGGGTCATTCACCGGGCCTTGGGAAGAAGTATTTGCTATAAAAATGGTAGCTGCTTGCGCACATTCTACGGGCGCTTGGATCACTTTTCATGCTGAATTTCAGTGCCGCAGGTCCGGTGGCGGCCGCCTGCCTTGGCTGCGTACAGCTGTGCATCGGCTTGGCTCAGTAGCGCCAGCGCTGAGCCTGTGGCTGTGCCTGACTTGCTGCACACGCCCAAACTGACGGTGACCACCGGCGCTGCAGACGAGTCGGCGTGCGCAATTTGCAGGTCGAAAATCTGCTGGCCAATTTGTTGGGCCACCAGAAGGGCCCCGGCCAGGTCGGTGTCGGGCAACAGGCAAACAAATTCTTCCCCGCCATAGCGGGCCACCTGGTCGGCCGGGCGCTTGAGGCTGTTCTTGATGGCGCTGGCCACAAGACGCAGGCAGTCGTCCCCCGCTTGGTGCCCATAGTGGTCGTTGTAGCGTTTGAAAAAATCGACATCCAGCATCACGATGCTCAGCGCTGCCTTGTTGCGCACTGCACGCCCCCACTCGGCCGTGAGTTGCTCATCAAAATAGCGCCGGTTGTGTACACCTGTCAGGCCATCCATGTAGGCCCAGCTGCGCAGCAAGTCGGACTGCGCCTTGAGCGTCACATGGGTTTTGACACGCGCCCGCACAATTTTTGGGTTGATGGGTTTTGAGATGAAATCGACCGCGCCAACGTCCAGTCCATGGGCCTCGGCCGCCTCGTCATTGTGTGCGGTGACGAAGATCACAGGGATGTCGCGCGTGGCTGGGTTGGCTTTCAACCGCGCGCACACTTCATAGCCATCCATGTCGGGCATCATCACGTCCAGCAGCACCAGATCAGGCCGGTGCTGGGCGCACAGTGCCAGTGCCTGCGCTCCGCTGGTGGCCATGAACAATTGGTGGTCTTGTGCGAAGGTTTGGTACAGCACCTGAATGATGAGGGGCTGGTCGTCCACCACCAGCAGTTTGGGCCTGCCGGCATCCAGTCGTTCTTGGGGCTTGCTGGGCGCGAGGGGGTGGGTCATGCGGTGAGGCTTTCGATCAGTGCGTTGCAATGCGGCAGAGCGCGCTCAAAGTCCATGTCCGCCATGGCTTCTTCCAGCGACTCCAATCGCTCGGCCAGTGACGTTCCAAATTGTTGCTGCAATTCGGACATGGACAGCATGGCGTCCATGTCCGAATTTTCCAAACGGTGCGCCATCACCTGCAAGGCGACTAAGAGCGCTTGCGTGTCCATCGGTGGCGTGGCGCCTCCATTGCGTGGGCTGCTGGACGTCTGAATGGGTTGGAGTGTTTGCAGCAGATCGGTTAGACCGGGTAGGGCTGCGGCAATGGCGTGGCACGCCTCCTGCGTGACGGTCGTTGCGTCGGCAGGGCTTGGGGTGCCCGCCATCTGCTTCTCGCCTTTCGCGGCCTGCGCCGACAGTGTGCTGGCCCCCAATGTGGCCGCCAAACCTTTGAGCGTGTGCAGCAGGCGTTGGATAGCTTCGGCTTCCCCCCGTTGGGCATGGGCTTGCAACTGGTCTGGCATGGCAGCCAGATCGCGCACAAAAGTGGCCAGCATGCGCTGGTACACCCCTTGGTTTCCGCCTAAACGGTTCAGCGCGCTGCCCAGGTCAATGTTCGCGCGGGCAGCCACCTCGGTGGCGGTCTGGGATAGCGCCACCGGGGGCTCCGTGGGCAAGCTCTCGGCATTGGTCCAGCCCGCGTTCTTGCGCAGCACCCGTACCAGGTCGTTCAGATCGAAGGGTTTGCCCACATGGTCGTTCATGCCGGCGGCCAAGCACGCTTCACGGTCACTGGCCATGGCATTGGCAGTCATGGCCACAATGGGCAGCGAGGCCATGCCCAGCTTGTCCCGTATATGGTGGGTCGCGGTAAAACCATCCATAACGGGCATCTGCAAATCCATCAGCACCACGTCAATGGGTGGGGTGGCGGTGGCGACTGCGTCCACCCCCTCCTGGCCATCGTTCGCAATTTGTACGAAGGCGCCTTCGGCCTGCAGCAACTCGCGCGCGACTTGCTGGTTGTTGGGGTTGTCTTCTACCAGCAGCAAGCGCATCTGGTTCAGGCGTGGCGTGTTATCCGCGGTGAGGCTTCGGGGTAAACCCGGACTCATTTTGTCCGCGTGGGCATCGCGCACTGCGTCGAGCAACATGCCGGCAGTCACCGGCTTGACCAAAAAACCGTCCAGCAATGCATGCTCGGCGTCGGTACGCTGGGCCAGCATCTCACGCCCGTGGGCGGTCACCATGACAATGACCGGCACAGCCCCCATGTCGGTGAGTTCCCGAATCCGCTGGCTGGTTTCCCAGCCGTCCATGCCCGGCATTTGCCAGTCGACAAATACCGCCTGGTAGTGTTCTCCCACCTGGGCGCGTCGTTCCAGCAACTGCAGTGCCTGTGCGCCACTTTCCGCCACGTCTACGGTCCAGCCCAGGGACTGCCCCATGTGCACCAGCACTTCGCGCGACATGGCGTTGTCGTCAATCGCCAGCGCGCGCATAGTCCCACGGTCCACCGACTCTGCCGCATCGGTGCCATGCGCAAGTGGCAGGGTAATGGTGAAGAAGAAACGGCTGCCCTCGCCCAGAGCGCTTTGCAGCTCCAGTTCGCCGCCCATCATGCGCACGAAGCGCTTGCTGATGGCAACGCCCAGCCCTGTGCCGCCAAAGCGCCGCGTGGTGCTGGACTCGGCTTGGGTGAAGCCGCTGAAAATGCGGGCCTGGTTCTCCGGCGCAATACCAATGCCGCTGTCTCGCATGCTGAACTGCAGCGACACCGCATCTTCACTGCGCTGCACCACCTTGATGGACAGCACCACCTCGCCCTCGGCGGTGAACTTGATAGCGTTGCTGCCCAGGTTCAGCAAAACTTGCTGAAGGCGCATGGCATCACCCACCAGGTGGGTTGGGGTTTGGGGGTCAATGTCGAACAACACTTCCACCGCCTTGGAGCCGGCACTGGCCGACAGCAACACCGACAAGTCCCGCAATAGTTGGTCCATGGCAAAGGGTTGGGGGTCCAGCGTCATCTTGCCGGCCTCGATCTTGGAGAAGTCCAGTATCTCGTTGATCAAACCCAGCAAGGACCGTGCAGCACCTTCACTCTTGGCGGCGTAGTCGGCCTGTTTGGGCGTGAGCGGGGTTTTGCGCAACAGCGTGAGCATGCCCAAAATCGCGTTCATGGGCGTGCGTATCTCGTGGCTCATGTTGGCCAGGAACTGGCTCTTGGACTGGGACGCGGTTTGGGCTGCCTCGGTGGCTTGCACCAGCTCGGTAATGTCAATGCGAAAACCCACAATGTGGCCATCGGCCAGCCTGCGCTCAATGATGCGCAAGCTGCGCCCGCTGGCCAGGCGCTGCACCAGCGTGATATCTCCGGATTGATGCGCGGCCACCCGCTCGGCCACCCACTCGTCTACCCGGCCGACGGCCGCAAGGTACTGGCCCTGTTCGGCACCTGCCCGAATGATGTCCTCAAAGCGCGTGCCCGGCACCATCAAATGGGCGACTTCACTGTAAATTTGGCGGTACTTTTCGTTGCACAGCACCAGGCGGTCTTGCGGGTCGTAGAGCACAAAGGCTTCGTCAATGGCTTCGATCGAACCGATCAGCAAGGCCGAGTTGCGCAGTGCTTCTTCTTGCGCTCGCTTGCTGTGGGTAACGTCGGTGCGCATGGAGATGTATTTTTCGATCTGGCCATCGTCTCCAATAAAAGGGGCAATAAAGGTATCGACCCAATACAAGCGGCCATCCTTGGCGCGGTTACACAGGTCGCCACGCCAGGGCATGCCGGTGGCTATGGTCTTCCACATGTCGACCCAAAAAGCCTGGCTGTGGGTGCCAGAGTTCACTATGCGGTGGTTTTTCCCAACGAGCTCTTCCCGGGTGTAACCGCTGATGTCGCAAAACGCATCGTTCACGTCCGTGATCGTTCCCGTGCGGTCCACGCTGGAAATGATGGCGTGCAGGTTCATGGTACCCAACAGGGCGTCGCTGTCGCGCAATGCCGCTTCCAACCGGGCCTGGGAATGTCGGCGTTCGGTGACATCGGATTCAATCGCCATAAAGCCCTGCAAGCCACCGGTTTCGTCTCTGAGTGGTTGAATTTCGATCTCAACCCAGTACCGGCTCCCGTTTTTGGCCTGGTTGAGCAGGGTGCACTTAAACGGTTCTGCGCGGTTCAAGGCCGCTTGCATCTGGGCAATCGTCTGGGGGTCGGTGTCGCTGCACTGGAGCATTTCGCCCGGGGCGCGGCCCACAGCTTCTTGCGCACTGAATCCGGTGACACGCTCAAAACCAGCGTTGACCCAAGTGATGCGGCGGTTGACGTCGGTGATAACCACCGCGTTCGAGGTGTGCCGCACCACCGCGGCCAGTTCACTCAGGTCTTTCGTCATGGCCCGCGCTCGCGCCTCGGCGCGCTGCCGCCCAGAGGTCTGCTGGCGCAGCATCAAGGCAAGCAATGCGCTGATAAACGCGCCGCTAACTAGGAGCAGCCACGGCGTGCGGTAGTCGATGGACGCGTCAAACAGCGGCGTGCTGTTCATGCTCAAGGTGAGCTCTCGGCCTGGTAAGTACAGTGTTTTTTGAGTGGAAAAGTCCCGCCCTGCGTCCGCACTTTGTTCGGCTGCTGTCCGGGCTATTATGTGGTTGTCGGCGTCAAACATCAGCGTCCCGTGGGGCGCGTTTAAGGGG
>CAJASG010000396.1 GCA_903944555.1 uncultured beta proteobacterium | reverse complement strand
TTGGCGTGTACGGCCTGTTTGGCTTCCATTTCCTGCTGTTCATTGCGCTGCGCCACGCGCCACCGGTACAAGCCAATTTGGTGAACTACCTGTGGCCGCTGGGCATCGTGCTGATGGCACCGTTGTTTTTACCGGGCATGCGCCTGCGCAGCACCCATGTGGTGGCGGCGCTGGTGGGCTTTGCCGGTGCCGCACTGGCCATCGCCGGGGATGCCAGCGCCCAAGGCTTGACCGGTGGTTTTGCCTGGGGCTACATACCGGCACTGGGTTCGGCCTTTATCTGGGCCAGCTATTCACTGCTGACGCAACGCGTACCGTTCTTCCCCAGCGCGGCCATTGGCCTGTTTGGCTTGGTGTCAGGCGTGCTGTCTTTGCTGTGCCATGTGCTTTTGGAAAGCCCCGTCACGCTTAGCCTCAACGATTGGATACTGGTGGTGGCCATGGGCATCGGGCCGCTGGGCGGCGCGTTTTACCTGTGGGATGCAGCACTGAAGCGCGGCGACCCCAGGCACATTGGCCTGTTGTCGTTCTTGACGCCGCTGCTGTCGACTCTGGCCTTGCTCTGGGTGCGCGCGGAGGTACCCAGTAGCTCGGTTGCCGCCGCGGCGGTGATGATCATTGGTGCGGCGGTGCTGGGCTCTCGCAGCAAAAATTGAATGCCAGTTGGCCATAAAATAGGGCTCTAGCCCCCGTGGTTACTGCGCAAGCAGCTCCTATTTTGATAGCAAAAACACGCGAAATGCGATGTATCACGCGTTCGGCACACACGCCAACTACAAGGCTTTGGAAGCCATTTCTCTGACCGGATCTTCCGCTTGGCAAACCCTCCGGGCCCATGGCGCCAACTTGGTGGTGTCGGACCGCAGGACCTCTTGCTTGATCGCCAGGATTTGAGCCGGGTGCATGGAAAAGCTGCGCAGCCCCATGCCCAGCAGCAAACGGGTCAGGCTGACATCGCCCGCCATTTCGCCGCACACACTGACATCCTTACCCTGAGCCCGGCACTCGGCGATGGTCTCGGACACCAAGCGCAGCACGGCCGGATGCAATGGGTCGTACAGGTGCGCGACCGACTCGTCGGCCCGGTCAATCGCCAGCGTGTACTGGATCAAGTCATTGGTGCCGATAGACAGGAAGTCGAAATGTTTAAGAAACAGCTTCACATTTAAGGCGGCCGCCGGGATTTCAATCATGGCACCAATCTTCACCGGTCCATAGGCTATGCCCTTGTTGTCCAGCGTGGCACGGGCATGGTCAATGTGCGACAGCGTCTGGCGAATCTCGCTGGCGTGGGCCAGCATGGGCACCAACAAATGCACCTGCCCATGGGCGGCGGCACGCAAAATGGCGCGCAGCTGGGTCAAAAACATGGCCGGGTCGGCCAGACTCCAGCGAATTGCCCGCAGTCCCAAGGCCGGGTTCAGATGCGCGGTATCACGCTGCGAATTGTCCAGCGGTTTGTCGGCACCCACGTCCACCGTGCGAATCGTCACCGGCAGCCCTTGCATGCCTTCGACCGCACGTTTGTAGGCTTGGTACTGCTCTTCCTCGTCGGGCAGTCGGCTTTGCCGTCCCATGAACAGAAATTCGCTGCGAAACAGCCCCACGCCCAAGGCACCCGACTTGAGTGCCGCCTGCGCGTCTTCGGGCATTTCGATGTTGGCCAGCAGCTGGACTTTTTCGCCATCCATGGTGACAGCCGGCGTATTGAGCAGGCGCAACAAACGGCCGCGCTCCAACTCAACTTGGCGTTGCTTGAAACCGTATTCCGCCAAAATGATGGAGGAGGGGTCGATGATGACCACTCCGGCATCGCCGTCAATGATGACCCAGTCATCCTGGCGCACCAACTGGCTCGCGGTGCGCGCCCCGACCACCGCCGGGATGTCCATGCTGCGCGCAACGATGGCGGTGTGCGAAGTCTTGCCTCCCACATCGGTGATGAAGCCGGCAAACACGCTTTGTTTGAACTGCAGCATGTCGGCAGGCGACAGATCGTGGGCGATCAGCACCAGTGGCACATCCACCGTGTCGTCCAGCAGCAGGTCTTGCTGCGAGGGCTTTCGCGTACTCCGTGAGGGTTGCACCACCATGGGCGATGCGGTTCCCTTCATGGCCCGCAGGGTGCGTTCGGCAATTTGCTCCAGATCGGCCTTGCGCTCACGCAGGTACTCGTCTTCCATTTCATCGAACTGGCGCACGATGATCTCTAGCTGCGTTGTGAGTGCCCACTCCGCGTTGTACAAGCGATCAGTGATCCAGTGTTTCACGCCGCGTACGAGTTCCTCGTCTTGCAGCAACATCAGGTGCACATCCAGAAGCGCGGCCAGTTCGTGCGGGGCTTCTTTGGGGCCCATGTGGGTGATGGTTTCCTGCAAACGGTGGATTTCTTCCACCACCGCATCCCGGCCCTTGCGTGCGCGGTCGATCTCGGCGGCCACGTCGCCAGCCTCGATAAAGTAGTGCGCGACATCGACCCGGCTGGACGCAACCAGCACCGCCCGCCCGATGGCAACGCCACGCGAGACGGTCAGGCCGTGGATGGCAAAGGTCACTCGCCTTCTCCGAATCGGTCCGCAATCAAGGCCAACAAGGCGTCCATGGCTTCCTGGGCGCGATCACCCTCGGTGTCAATGGCCACGGTTGAACCCATGCCGGCGGCCAGCATCATCACGCCCATGATGCTTTTGGCATTGACGCGGCGCTCGCCCTTGGTAATCCAGACTTCGCACGGGAAGCTGCCCGCCAGCTTGGTGAGCTTGGCCGAGGCGCGCGCGTGCAGGCCCAGCTTATTGATGATGGTCGTGGTGGTTGTGATCATTGGGTTTTCTTATCTGATTTTGGGGTGCCGTGACCGCCACTTGCATGATGCACTGCGTGCCACCGGTCAAGGCGCGGGCCACCAGCGCATCCAGCGATTCATGGCGGTAGTTGACCGTGCGCAGCAGCATGGGCAAATTGACCCCTGCGACCAGCCGGGACTGAACGCCGTCCACCACTTTTTGTGCAATGTTGCAAGGTGTGGCACCGAACATGTCCGTGAGCACCAAGGTCTGCGGCGTCTCCATCTGGGCCAACAGCGCCGCCATGGCGGCCCGTGTCGTGTCGGTGGATTCGTTCGGTGGCACGTCCAACGCCACAATGCCGCTGGCAGACTCAGGGTACACATGCAGCATGCACGCGCGCAAGGCACTGGCCAGCGGGGCATGGGCGATGATGAGGATGCCGGTGTTCATGGTGATGTGCAGGGCGCTTTGGGCTGTTGATTATGGCTTCTTTGACGCCAAAAAGTAGATATATGCGCCCACGCAGCACAGTGCGTAGACGCCCAATGCTCCTTGGTAGGCCTGGATTTCCGTAAGACCACCGGCTTTCAGGCCGTCCACCAGCAGACCAACGCCCCACTGCACCGTGAAAACGCCACTGAAGATCACCAGATTGAAGGCCGAAAGCGCCCGCCCCGCGAGGTGGGAAGGAAACGCCATTCCCACGGCCGGTTGCGCCAGCGCGCCAACCGTGGAGCTCACACAAAACACAATCCAGATCTCGGTCGCCCAGGAAGACAGCGCACTGGCAGCCAACACCATGATGGCCATGGTAATCAGACTCACCGGCATGCCCCATGCAATGATGCGCTCCGCTGTGTGGCCGTGGCGAGCCAACCAGGGGTTGGCCACACCCCACAACCAAAAGGCCACGAGCATGGCGACGTTGATCCAGAACAGACCCGTAGCTGCCTGCAGCGGACTGTAGCCCGCGACTTTGACCATCCAGGGAGCAGCCCAGAGGGTTTGCATGGCCACCAAACCGCCAAAATTGAAGAACCCAAGCGGTACAAACTTCCTGAAGTAGGGGTTGCGCCACACCTCGGCGTAGCCGGGTGCCGCACCGCTTTCCAGCGGGGCCGCGTCCGGAGTCACCGCCCTCCAAGCCGGCACCTGCCAGAAGATGGCCACCATGGCCAGCGCTACCAGCCCCCCCAGCAACAGGAAGATGGAGCGCCACCCCACCAAGGGCATCAACCACTGGACGGGCAAAGTGGAGGCCACCATGCCGAACGCGCCGACCATCAGCATCCACGAGTTGGCGCGCATCTGGTTCGCCGGAGCGTACCAGCGACGGTAGCCGGTCAGTGGAGCCATCAGGCAGGCGCTCACGCCTGCGCCGCACAACACCCGTGCTGCGAGCAGACCGGCAAAGCTGCTCGCGGTGGCAAATCCCACACAACCCAGCACCGCAACCGAAAGAAACCCCAGCACGACGCGCTTCGGACCAAAGCGGTCCAGCCAGGTGCCCAAGGGCAGTTGGGTCGCAGCAAATCCCAAAAAATACCCCCCTGCGAGCAGACCTAAGTCCCGGGCATTGAGTGCGAACTCTTGCACCAGCGTGGGGGCCAGTGTGGCGGTGATGGCGCGTATCAGTGCCGACAGAAAGTAGGCAAAAGCAAACACGGCAAATACGGCGACCGCTTTGCGTTGTGACATGGTGGTCATTGAATGCGAATCTCCGAAAAAAGGGTTTCCACCATGTCCGGCGTCAACCGCGGCCCGTACACCGCAATTTGGTAGAGGCTGGTGCCATCGGCAATCCAGGCCAGTTGGGCTTGAATGGCGCTTCCATCGGCACGTTTGCCGGTGACTGCCACCCGTTCTGGGGATAAGCCGGTCTGCCCAGACTCGCCCACGGCTTGCAGGTGGCCATTTTGTAGCATTGGACGGGCGACCTTGAATGGCAGCGCTGTGGGCGTCGCGCTGCCCAAGTTGTCCAGGGTCACGGCACGCCATGCGGCCAAGGCGTCGGAGGCGTTGCTGCGCACGCCAACGTCCACCTGGCTCATGGCAAACAACGCGCCATCCGCCTCGCAACCGGCCATGCGCATCTGCACCTCCTGCGCGCCCAAACGCACCGTGCGCTGTGCTTGCTCAGGTTTACAGGGCAGCAGGGCCGTCAGCTGTTGCAAGTGGACTATGCGCCAATTCAGTGTCGGACTGCAGGCGGACAATGCCATGGCCACCACAAACGTCATGCACTTGAACGGCAAGGATGCGCGCCAACTGGACCTCACTGCAGAGCGCCAAACACCTTGGTCAGTATCGAGCTGCCATACGCCACCGGATTTTGGCGAATTTTCTTCTCTTCTTCCGAGATCATGAAAAACAGGCCATCCAATGTTTTGCCTGTGACGTATTGCTGAATATTGGCGTCTTCCTTCTTGACCAGTCCGATCTCGGCCGCCTTTCCCGCCACCTGGTTGTACTTGCCAGCCAGCCCGACTTTTTCGGTAGCCTTGCTCACAATCGGCAGAAATTTGGCAGCCAAAGGGGAGCGGGTTCTTTCAGCGAAAAATTGCGTCACGGCAGTGTCCCCACCTGAAAGTATTCCCTTGGCGTCCGTCACCGACATGGTTTGCACCGCCTTGACCAGCAGGTCTTTGGCCATCGGCACGGCGGCTTCCGCCCCGCGGTTCATGGCCGTAATCAGTTCGTCAACTTTCGCGGATTGCCCAAACGTTCGAAGCAAGTTGGCGGCATCTTGCAGGTAGCCAGGCAGTGGGATCCGAACTTTTTCGTTGCCTAGAAATCCATCTGGCGCACTTAAAATGTTGACTGCGGCCAAGGCGCCTTTTTCCAATGCGGTTTTCAGACCTTTGGAGGCATCCGCATTGCTAAGGTCTGCAAGCGTAAGGGCGTGGGCATGCTGCAACGCAAGGGAAGCGAACAACCCAGCCATGGTGACGGAAACCGAATTAAACTGACGACGATCCATGGATTGCACCTCTTGATAAATCTGAAAATGGCTATTGCCACCAATGTAGCGCCTTGTGCTGTGAAGTTTGGCACAGATTTGAATCCGTCTGGCCCTACCCTACAAGCAGCTCTTCAACACGGCTGCGGGCGTTTTGCGTTTGGCCCCCATGAATAAGCAAGCCCGAGTGGAGCTGCAAACCCCCATGACGGACGTCGAGCTGGATGCGGTTCGCACGCTGTTCCATGAATACGCCGCGTCACTCAAAATCGACCTGTGCTTTCAAGGATTTAGTGCCGAGCTTCTCAATCTACCTGGGGACTACTGCGGGCCAAGAGGCGCGCTGCTGGTGGCTACGGTCGAGGGGCAATATGCGGGCTGCTGTGCCATGCGCCCTCTGGACACCTCGGACTACCCGAATGCGTGCGAAATGAAGCGACTTTTTGTACGGGAGGCCTTCCGTGGCCTGGGAGTCGGCAGAAAATTAGCGGAAGCAATTCTGGACTCCGCCCGAATCGCGGGCTATGACTGCATCCTCCTGGACACCCTCAACGAAATGGAATCGGCCCGCGCACTGTACGAGGACTTGGGGTTTGTAGAAATACCTCCGTACTACTACAACCCCATTGCTGGCGCCCATTACCTCAAAGCGGAACTGTAAGCGCCATCAGGGCAGTGAACAGGTCCGACCGGCCCGTCCTACCAACAAATTAAACCTTCGCTTGGGCCAACAGCGTGTCCGCGTCACTGACTTCGAACTTGCCGGGTCCTTCGATGTTGAGAGAAACGACTTTGCCGTCCTTGACCAGCATGGAGTAACGGTTGCTGCGCAAGCCCATGCCACGGCTGGTCAGGTCCAACGTCAAGCCGGTGGCTTGCGCGAAGGCTGCACTGCCATCGGCCAACATGCGAACCTTACCCGCCGTTTTTTGGTCCCGCGCCCATGCCCCCATGACAAAGGCATCGTTGACGCTGACGCACCAGATCTCATCGACGCCGGCTTGCACAAAGGCATCAAAGTGGTCCACGTAACCCGGTACATGCTTGGCGGAACACGTTGGTGTGTAAGCGCCTGGAAGCCCAAACAAGGCAATCGTCTTTCCCGCAGTCGCCTGTGTCACGTCGACAGCATTGGGGCCGAGGCTGCAACCGTTTCCCTCTACCTCGGAAAACTCCATTAAGGTGGCTCCTGGCAAGCTGTCACCGACTTTGATCATGATGGTCCTTTGATTTTCGATTCCACAATTGGAAACGGCTCACATTGTGAGCCGTTTACTTAAGACCTGCAGTCTATGGAGCCAATAGGCTTACACCGCAGCAGCCTTCTGGACCAAGCGGGTCGCAACCCAGTTCTTGGTTTTCGAAATCGGCCGGCTTTCGGTGATTTCAATCATGTCACCCATCTTGTACTCACCCTTTTCGTCATGGGCGTGGTACTTGCTGGACTTGCCGACGATCTTGCCGTAGAGCTCGTGTTTTACACGGCGCTCAA
>CAJASG010000395.1 GCA_903944555.1 uncultured beta proteobacterium | reverse complement strand
TGCTTCGTGTCCCCCGCCCGCTTTGCGGGCTCCGCCTTAACCTGCGCAAAACGCCTTGCCGCCCCACCTCCTGGCCGGTTCAATAGCTTGCGGAGACCGCTGGGTTGATTTGTCGTCATGGCGCATCTTTCAAAGTCAGCGGTAGCCCGGCTGCCATCAGGGTGACGCGCTGGCACACGGCGGCCACATCCTGGTTCAACTTCCCCAGCGCATCCACAAAAGCGCGTACCTCACGGCCCATCGGAATCACGCCCAGACCAATCTCGTTACCCACCAACACCACCGGCCCGGGCGCCTGCGAAATCGCTATCAATAGAGGAGCTGCTTGCGCACTATCTACGGGGGATAAAGGGCTATTTGACTCATTTTTCTTCGTCAAACCCTGATCTGCAACGGCTGCGCTGGTCAATGGCTGCACTGACGGGGCATCCATCGGCATCAGGCAGTTGGTGAGCCACAGGGTCAGGCAATCTACCACCACCAGCGTGTCGGCCCGGCTGTACTCGGTGATGGCCTGCGCCAGTTGCATCGGTTCTTCCACGGTCAACATGCCTGGCACGCGCTGGGCGCGGTCAGTCTGATGGCGGGCAATGCGATGGCGCATCTCATCGTCCCAGGGCTGGGCGGTGGCGATCAGCACGGCGCGGTGGGCCGGGCTTGAGGCCAGCCACTGGCGAGCCAGCAATTCGGCGCGGCGCGACTTGCCACTCTTTTGCCCACCCAAAATCAGTTCACTGGGGGCAATGGTCATGGAGCTGGTGCGCGTGTTCATACTGTCAAGGCGCCGCTTTGGTCAGCGTCCATCCATTGCATGACGATGCGGTGCAGCTGGGCCACGCCATCGGTCAGCGCGGCTGGACCGGGCTGAAGGATGTCGGGCGACTTGATCTCAAACAGTTGCTTGTGCATGACGGCACGCACCTGGTCCCAGCCCGGGCGTGCGGCCACGTTCTCCGCGCGAAACTTCTTGCCACACCAGGAGCCAATGATGATGTCGGGGTTGCGCCGCACAATCTCGGCGCCCTCGGCAATGATGCGATTCTTGCCCAGCGACTCGGCCGCCAAGTCGGGGAAGCAGTCATCACCCCCGGCAATATTCAACAACTCGGACACCCAGCGGATGGCGCTGATGTGCGGCACATCCCACTCCTCAAAAAATACCTTGGGACGGCGGGCTCCGGCAGCCACCCGCGCCACCACGGCATCTTGCATGGCGCGCAACTGGGTCTGAAAGGCTTCAATGCGCTGCAGCCCCTGCGCGCCCTGCCCCACCATGGCCGCCACCTGGTACAGCATGGAAAAAATCTCGGCGATGCTGCGCTGGTTGAAGATGGTGACCTGCACGCCTTTGCGCACCAACTCGGCCGCAATATCGGCCTGCATGTCGGAGAATCCCAGCACGCAGTCGGGCTGCAGCGCCAGAATCTTGTCGATCTTGGCACTGGTGAAGGCGCTGACCCGCGGCTTCTCGTCGCGTGCCCGGCGTGGCCGCACGGTGTAGCCCGAGATACCCACAATGCGGCTCTCCTGCCCCAGCAGGTACAGCCATTCGGTGGTCTCCTCGGTCATGCAGACAATGCGCTGCGGCCCCAGGGCAAAGTCCAGCACCGGCGCCGTCATGCGCCCGCCCCCGCCTGCGGCAAAAACAAGCTGGCTGCCGCCGCCGGGGCAGAAGGAAACCACGCGTGGAAATAACTGGCCCGCACCGAGCCCAAGCTCCACACCGCCTCGCCCTCATTCGCCGTGGGCTCGCAACCTGGGCGCGCCGTGCGTTGGTCGGCATCCAGCGTAGTAGCGGTGGTGGAGTAATGGAAGGTGTGGCCGCGCAACAAGCCGCTGGGCAGTTGCAACTGCTGCGGGCCCAGACCTGCCAGGCGTTTTTGCATGGTCACGCTACCGGGCAACACGCCCCACTGCGCATAGGTTTGGCCGTCGCTGGTCAGCAGGGTATCGAACAGCACCATCATGCCGCCGCACTCCGCCCACAGCGGCTTGCCCGCCGCCACATGTGCGGCCACGCTGTCGCGCAAGGCAGTGTTGTCCGCAAGCGTCTGGGCGTGCAGCTCAGGGTAGCCGCCGGGCAACCACACGGCATCACAGATGGGCAGCACCGCATCCACCAGGGGCGAGAAAAACACCAGCTCAGCACCCAGCGCACGCAGGCAATCCAGGTTGGCAGCGTAGATAAAGCAAAACGCCGCGTCACGCGCCACAGCAATGGTTCGCCCTTGCAAAGGCGCGCAGTGCAGGGAGGTTCCATCAACGGTAGGAAAGTGGGGCGGCAGAGCGCTCTGCGTAGGTAAAGGAGGAGACCGCAAAGCGGTCGGGGGACAC
>CAJASG010000394.1 GCA_903944555.1 uncultured beta proteobacterium | reverse complement strand
GGTGCGCCCTTGAGCACGGTCTTGCCGGCGTTCTTGGCGGCAGCATAAAACTGACCACTCATCAGCTTGGCAAGATAGCGGTTCAGCGCACCCACGGGTGGGCTGATGCTCATGTCGTTGTCATTCAGAATGACCAGCAAATTGCAATCGGCCACCCCCGCGTTGTTGAGCGCCTCAAAGGCCATGCCGGCCGTGAGTGCGCCATCACCAATCACGGCAATGGAATAACGCTCTTCACCCTTGATCTTGGCCGCCACCGCCATACCCAACGCAGCGGAAATCGAGGTGCTGGAGTGCGCGGTACCAAAGGTATCGAACTCGCTCTCGGCGCGCTGGGGAAAACCACTCAAACCGCCCAACTGGCGCAAGGTTGGCATGCGGTCACGCCGACCGGTCAGGATTTTGTGCGGGTAGGTCTGGTGGCCCACATCCCACACCACGCGGTCATGCGGGGTGTCAAAAACATAGTGCAAAGCCACCGTCAACTCCACCGTGCCCAGATTGGAGCTTAAGTGCCCGCCGGTTTTTGAAACCGAGTCCAGCAAATAGGCCCGCAGTTCGTCGGCCACGTCGCGCAGCTGTGCGCGGGGCACCTGGCGCAAATGGGCCGGGTGGTTGATGGTGTGCAGCGGATGGGGGATGTTGTGTGGCATATATTTTTGCTATCAATTAAGTAGCTGCTTGCGCATATAAATAGGGGGCTACAGGCACTTTTGGCTTGTATTTTAGGCAATTCAACTGGCGCGATTCACCACCATGTCCGCCAAGGCACGCAGCGCCTGCGTCTGTGCCGGCGTCAGGCCACTTGCATCCAGCGCGGCCACCGCATGGGCCAGCAGCTCCTGGGCGTAGGCCTGGCTGGCCTGCAAGCCCATCAAGGACACATAGGTGGGTTTGTCGTTCTCCGCGTCTTTGCCCGCCGTCTTGCCCAATGTGGTGGAGTCGGCGGTCACATCCAGTATGTCGTCCACCACCTGAAACGCCAAGCCGATGGCGCCGCCGTAGGCTTGCAGTGCGGCCAGCGCTTGCGCCGTGGGTTCGCCACACTGGGCACCCATGACCACGCTGCCCTGCAACAGCGCGCCGGTCTTGAGCTGGTGCATTTCGCGCAACTGGCGCTCGGTCAGCTGGTGGCCCACACTAGCCAGGTCAATCGCCTGCCCACCCGCCATACCGGCACTGCCAGCAGACCGCGCCAGCAAGGCGCACAAGTGCGCCTGGGTGGCCGGGGCAACCGAGCCGTCCATCGGGGTGAGCAACTCAAAGGCCAGCGCCTGCAGCGCGTCGCCCGCGAGCAGCGCACTGGCTTCGCCGAACTGCACATGCACGGTGGGTTTGCCACGGCGTAACACGTCGTTGTCCATGCACGGCATGTCGTCGTGCACCAGGGAGTAAGCATGGATCAACTCCACCGCACAGGCCGCACGCATTGCAGCCGCCGCTGAGTTGGCGCCCGCAGTGGACACCGCTTCATGCGCCGCCAGCACCAGCAAAGGGCGCAGGCGCTTGCCACCATCCAGCACGGCGTAGCGCATGGCTTCCACCAGTTGGGCCGGGGCTCCGTGGTCCAGGCCCAGAGGCGCATCCGCCGTCACCCAAGTGTCCAAGGCTTGCTCCACTTGGCTCAAACGCGCACTGCTCCAAGCCCCCAAGTCAAATACGACGCTCATTGGGGCTTCCAGATTTTGAGGGTACCTTCGTCCAGCACTTTGATCTGGTCCTCCACCGCTTGCAACTTGTCCCGGCAAAACTGCAGCAGCTCTGCGCCGCGCTGGTAGCCCGACAGCATCTGTTCCAGCGGCAGCTCCCCCGATTCAAGCCGGCCGACCAGCTGTTCGAGCTCGCCCATGGCGGCCTCGTAACTGGCGGGCGCTGGTGTCGCCGGTGAGGAAGAAGTAACAGGGGTGCTGGCCTTGGGCATGGGAATAAGAATGAAAGAGAGGAAAACGTGACAGAAGGCGATTTTAGGCCCTCCTTGGGGTGCATGTTTCTCCCAGTATCATGGCCTTTAAGCAATCGCAAGTTAACCCAAAGGAAGAGACATGCTGGACAACCTCAAAATCACCCGCCGTTTCACGGTGGTTCTCGTGGCATTTTGGATTGCTTTCATGGCTTTGGCTGTGGTGAGCTACTTCGGATTGGTTTCTGCCCGTGACAGCCTCAAAAAAGTGCATGAAAGTGCCATGATCCCGGCCCTGCAAATCTCGGACTCCATGGACAAGATCGTGCAAAACAGGCTGCAAATTTTGCTGGCCTTCCAGCATGCGCCGGACAGCCCGCTGGCCAGTGTGCACAACCATCCCGCCGACCTGCACATGGAAGCAATTGATGCCAACCGGGCCGAGGCCAACCGCCTTTTCCAGTCCATCAGCGCAAGCACCACTGGCGCCGAAGGAAAAGCATTGCTGGACGTGGCTACAGCCACCCGCAGTGCCTGGCGCGAGAAGCTGGATTTAACCGTAAAAGCCGTCAAGGCCGGTGATTTCAGCCCCGCGACCATGGCCTCTTTTCTTCAGTATGGCCGTACCGAGGGCGAGGCGGCGATCAAAGCCATGGGCAATTTGCGCCAATACCAGGTCCAGATTGCGCAAGAAGCGGCCAGCGCGGCAGAGGACCGCTTCCGTTTGGCCCTGGGTGTTTTTCTGTTTTTCGCGGTGCTGGCAGGCGTGCCGGCTTCGGTGATCTCAATCATGCTGCTGCGCCGCATGCAGCGTGGTTTTGCACTGGCGGACCATGTCGCCACCACCATTGCAGCGGGCAATCTGTCGCAAGTGGTGCCGCAATCCGGCAAGGATGAGATTGGCCATTTGTTGATGCAAATGGAGACCATGCGCCGCAACCTGAACGGCTTGATTGGCCAGGTACGCAGTGGGTCTGACTCGATTGCCACCGCAGCCTCCGAGGTGGCCTCCGGCACTCTGGACCTGTCCAACCGCACCGAGCAGCAAGCCAGTTCGCTGGAGCAAACCGCCTCTGCCTCCGAAGAGCTGGCCAGCACGGTGCAGCACAATGCCGAAAATGCCGCCCAAGCCAACCAATTAGCCAACTCAGCCTCCAAAGTCGCAACCCAGGGGGGTGAGGTCGTCTCCCAGGTGGTGGCCACCATGGAGGCCATCAATACCTCATCCCGCAAGATCGTGGACATCATTGGCGTCATTGACGGCATCGCGTTTCAAACCAATATTCTGGCGCTCAATGCGGCGGTCGAGGCGGCCCGCGCTGGCGAACAGGGCCGCGGCTTTGCGGTGGTGGCCAGCGAAGTGCGCAGCCTGGCGCAACGCAGCGCCGAAGCGGCCAAAGAAATCAAGGGCCTGATCGCCGACTCGGTGGACAAAGTAGGCCGTGGCACCGAGCAGGTGGCACAAGCCGGGCGCACCATGGAAGAAATCGTGACCGGCATCCAACGCGTGGCCGACATCGTGGGTGAAATTGCCTCGGCCAGCCGCGAACAATCGGCCGGGTTGTCGCAAATCAACGAATCGGTGGCCAAACTCGACAGCGTCACGCAGCAAAACGCGGCACTGGTGGAACAAACCTCGGCCACTTCGGCGTCGCTGCAAGAGCAAGCCCGCCAACTGGCAGAGGTGGCGGCCTCGTTCACCCTGGAATCGGGCACTGGGCGAGCACGCAGCGCCATGCCGTTGCTCCGATAGAAATTGCCGGCCCTTGCGCGCCCGCAAGGGCCGCGAAACGGCGCGGGTACAATCCACACTCCCGGCAACTCTCAAGGTAGTTGCCCTTCAAGCCCCTCGCTGAGGGGTTTTTTGCATCCTTTAAGGACCGAGTTGTGCAACATTTGTGCAAAAAAAGTACCCCCACGCATAGTGAAATCCCCGCAAACGTAGTGCCAATGCGGGGTTCCGACCCGGCAAAACCTACGCCGACCCAACTCCCCGTTTCAAGCTACTTTGACGAAGCGCTGTACCAGCGCGAGATGCAAAGCATTTTCCAGCACGGGCCCCGCTACGTGGGGCACGCACTGAGCGTCCCCAACGTGGGGGACTACTACGCCCTGCCCCAGGAAAAAGAAGGCCGCGCGCTGGTGCGCAACGCGGGCGGCGTGGAACTGATCTCCAATGTGTGCCGCCACCGCCAAGCCGTCATGCTCAAAGGCCGTGGCTCGCTCAACCAAGCGGCCGGCACGGGTGGCAACATCGTCTGCCCACTGCACCGCTGGACCTACAGCGGCGCCCAAAGTGGATTGAACGGCCAAAAGGCGGGCTCCCTGATCGGTGCCCCGCATTTTGCGAACGACCCATGCCTGGACCTGAACAACTACCCCTTGCAAGAGTGGAATGGCTTGTTGTTTGAACAAAATGGGCGTGATGTGGCGGCCGATCTGGCGGGCATGGGCCCGCGTGCCGACCTGGCCTTTGACGGCTTTGTGCTGGACCATGTGGAGCTGCACGAGTGCAACTACAACTGGAAAACCTTCATTGAGGTGTACTTGGAGGACTACCACGTAGGCCCCTTCCACCCTGGGCTGGGCCAGTTTGTCACCTGTGACGACCTGCACTGGGAGTTCAAAGAAAACTATTCCGTGCAAACCGTGGGCGTGGCCAAAGGCCTGGCCCAGGCCGACGCCACCGGTGGCTCCCCGGTGTACGAGCGCTGGCAAAAAGCGCTGCTGGCCTACCGGGCGGGCGTGGCCCCCAAGTTTGGTGCCATCTGGCTCACCTACTACCCACACATCATGGTGGAGTCGTACCCGCATGTGCTGACCGTCTCCACGCTGCACCCCATGGGCCCGAACAAGACCATGAACATGGTGGAGTTTTACTACCCGGAAGAGATTGCCGCCTTCGAGCGCGAGTTTGTCGAGTCCCAGCAGGCCGCCTACATGGAAACCTGCATCGAAGACGACGAAATCGGCGAACGCAT
>CAJASG010000393.1 GCA_903944555.1 uncultured beta proteobacterium | reverse complement strand
TATGGTCGGGCGTGGTGCCACAGCAGCCGCCCACGATGTTGACCAGGCCTTCGGCCGCAAATTCACGCACCAACCGCGCGGTGATGTCCGGGGTTTCGTCAAAACCGGTGTCCGACATCGGGTTGGGCAGGCCCGCGTTGGGGTAACAACTGATGAAGGTGTCGGGCGCCACGCGGTTGAGCTCTTGTATATAGGGGCGCATCAAGGTGGCACCCAAGGCGCAGTTCAGACCAATGGCCAGTGGCTGGGCGTGGCGCACGCTGTGCCAGAAGGCGGTCACGGTCTGGCCGCTCAGGATGCGCCCGGACGCGTCGGTCACGGTGCCGCTGATGATGATGGGCAGGCGCTGGCCCGAGGCCTCAAAGTACTCATCCACCGCAAACAGGGCAGCTTTGGCGTTTAACGTGTCAAAAATGGTTTCCACCAGAATCACGTCGCTACCGCCTTCGACCAAGGCTTTGGTCTGGTCATAGTAGGCGGCTCGCAGCTCTTCGAACGTCACATTGCGGGCACCGGGGTCGTTCACATCGGGGCTGATGCTGGCAGTTTTGGGGGTGGGCCCGAGGGCGCCCGCCACAAAGCGGGGCTTGTCCGCAGAGGAGAACTTGTCACAGGCCGCCCGCGCCAACTTGGCCGACACCAGGTTCATCTCGACCGCCAAATCGCTCATGTCGTAGTCGGCTTGGGCCACGGTGGTGGCACCGAAGGTGTTGGTCTCGATCAGGTCGGCGCCAGCGGCCAGATAACGTTCATGGATGTCGGTGATGACGTCCGGGCGGGTCAGGCTGAGCAACTCGTTGTTGCCTTTGACATCGCGGTGGAAATCTTTGAAGCGCTCGCCCCGGTATTGGGTTTCGCCCAGCTTGAAGCGCTGGATCATGGTGCCCATGGCGCCATCCAAAATCGCAATCCGTTTTTCCAAAATACCAGGCAGCGCCTGGCCGCGGGTGTAAATGAGTGGTTTCATAGTGGCTATTGTAGAAAACCCGCGCCCCGAGGCTGTGAGCGGGTGAATTGGCAGGACAATAGCGAGGGCAAGCTCTCCCAAACCACCCGATGCCAAGACGGCTAAGGTTTTTATGCCTTTTTGGCCTCTAGCCCCCGTGGCTATTGCGCAAGCAGCTCCTAACTTTATAGCAGTAATCACTTTGACACCCGAGTCGTATCAGCACATACTGAGTGACGTTTTTGGCTACGCGCAGTTCCGTGGCCCCCAGCAAGCCATCATTGAACATGTGGGCGCGGGGGGCGACGCCTTGGTACTCATGCCCACGGGCGGTGGCAAAAGCCTGTGTTACCAGATACCGGCCATTGCCCGCCAACAGGCCGGGCATGGCATCACGGTGGTTATTTCCCCGCTGATTGCGCTGATGCACGACCAGGTGGGCGCTCTGCATGAAGCCGGCGTGAGCGCCGCCTTCCTCAACTCCACCCTGAGCAGCGACGAGGCCTACCAGGTCGAGCAGCGCCTGATGCGCGGCGAGATCACGCTGCTGTATGCGGCACCCGAGCGGGTGACTACCCCCCGATTTTTGGCGCAACTCGACTCGCTGTTCGAGCGTGGCCAGTTGAGCCTGTTTGCCATCGACGAGGCGCATTGCGTCAGCCAATGGGGCCACGATTTCCGTCCTGAATACCGCGCCCTGACCGTACTGCACGAGCGATTTGTCGGCGTGCCGCGCATGGCCCTGACCGCCACCGCCGATGACCTGACCCGCGCCGACATTCTGGAGCGCCTGCAATTAGAAGACGCGCGAGCCTTTGTCAGCAGTTTCGACCGCCCCAACATCCGCTACACCATTGTGGAAAAGCGCGACAGCACCCAGCAGCTGCTGCGCTTTATTGAGCGCGAACACGAGGGCGAGGCCGGCATCGTGTACTGCCAGTCGCGCCGCAAGGTCGAAGACATTGCCCAGACGCTGGTGGACGCCGGCATCAAGGCGCTGCCCTACCACGCCGGATTCGACGCCAAGCTGCGCCAGACCCACCAGGACCGGTTTTTGCGGGAAGAAGGCATTGTGATGGTGGCCACCATCGCCTTTGGAATGGGTATTGACAAGCCCGACGTGCGTTTTGTGGCGCACCTGGACATGCCCAAGAACATCGAAGGCTACTACCAGGAAACCGGCCGCGCCGGGCGCGATGGGCTGCCGGCCGAGGCCTGGATGGGTTACGGCCTGCAAGACATGGTGAACCAGCGCCGCATGATCGACGAGAGCCCGGCCGGGGAAGAGTTCAAGCAGGTCATGCGCGGCAAGCTGGACGCTTTGCTGGGTCTGGCAGAGGCCAGCGATTGCCGCCGGGTGCGCCTGCTGGCGTATTTTGGCGCGCCAAGCCAGCCTTGCGGCAATTGCGACAATTGCCTGAACCCGCCAGACGTGTGGGACGGGACGGATGCGGCACGCAAGCTGCTTAGTACGATTTACCGGATTCAGCAAATGAGCGGGGTCAGCTTCGGTGCTGGCCACCTGATGGACATCGTGCGGGGCAAGTTGACCGAAAAGGTGACGCAGTACGGACATGAGAGCTTGAGCACCTTCGGCATTGGTGCCAATTTCACCGAACTGCAATTGCGCGGCGTGCTGCGCCAGTTGATCGCCATAGGGGCGTTGGCGGTGGATGCGCAAGCTTTCAACACGCTGCAACTGACCGAACAGTCGCGCGGGGTGCTCAAGGGCGAGGTGACGGTGCGCTTGCGAGAGTCGGTTTCTACACCGGTGGAGCGTAAATCACGGCGAACCACCCGCTTGAGTGCGGTGGTGAAAGCCCCGATCAACCTGGACAGCGAAGGATTGATGCGCTATTCGGCCCTGAAAGCGTGGAGGGCCGAGGTGGCAAGAGAACACAACCTGCCCGCGTATGTGATTTTTCACGATGCCACGCTGGCGGCCATTGCCCAACGTGCCCCACAGTCCCTGGACGATTTGCAGGGTATCAGCGGTATTGGGGCCAAGAAACTGGAGGCCTACGCCGACGAGGTGCTGCGCGTGGTTGCCCTTGCTTAACCCCAGCCCGACTTGCGAATAACTCAGGCGCAAGAGCCTGGGTGGTGGGGCGTTTTGCGTAGGTCAAGGAGGAGCCCGCACAGCGGGCGGGGGACACGAAGCAAAACGCTCTGCCACCCAGGCTCGCAGGCTAAGCGGGGTCTCAGTGGCGGCGGAAGCAGCTCTCGTAGGACATGGCCGCACCCGACATGGTGTTTTGCAGGCGCTCAATGGCCCGACTGTGGCGCGCGCCGCCCTTGGCGTCACTCACATGCTGGCGGTGATGCTGGATGAGGGCATTGAGTTTGGTGCGGCAAGCATCCAGAACCCCGGCAAAATTCAACGCAATATAGGCGGAGTGGTCGGCATTGGTTTGACGAAACTCGTCCGACCAATAACCAAACAACTGGCCTTTGTACGTGCCTTTTTCCGGGACTGTGATGAGGTCTTTTTGCATTTCAAATATCAATGAAAGATGAAAGGAATAGATACTTTCAAAAGCCGCTCAGTCTGATTTGCTTCGGGCTGGCTCTTCTCGGCATCTGCCTGCACCTATCACGCGCGGGGCCACGGAACGGTTGACAGACCGGGAAAAAGAATTACAAACCGGTTACCACGCGCACCCCTAGCGGGGGTGATCGGGCCGGGTTTATTGCAAAAACCCCATGCCGCGGGACTCGCGCACCTCGGGCTTGATGCGGTGCTCCGCCTCCAGCTGCTCCAGAAACTCCAGTGGCTCCATCTGCACCGCCAAAATCAGGGCTTGCCGGCGAACCGCGGCAAAGTCCCCTGGGCACAGCTGATCCAATGCCCCCAAACGGGCGCGCACCGGGCCCTGTAACCACTGGGCGTCGCCCTGGCAGGCTTCGGTAACAAATAGGGTTTCACGCTGCCCAATCGTCAGAGGTTTGAACTGGATTTTGAAGGTGAATCGGCGCAAAGCGGCCTGGTCAATTCGGTCCATCAGGTTGGTGGTGCAGATGAAAATCCCATGGAAGCGCTCCATCCCCTGCAGCATTTCATTGACCTCGGTGACCTCGTAGGTGCGTTGCGCACCCCGACGGTCCTGCAAGAAGCTGTCTGCTTCGTCCAGCAGCAACACCGCGTCTTCCGCTTCGGCCTCACGGAACATGCTGGCCATGTTTTGTTCGGTCTCGCCGATGTACTTGCTCATCAAGTCACTGGCCTGGCGCAGCAACAACGGCCGGCCCAAGCTGGTGGCAATGTGCTCGGCCAACGCGGTTTTCCCGGTGCCGGGCGGACCGTAAAAGCACAATGTGCCGTGGGCGCGGACCTTCAAGGCCTGCACCATGCGGGGAATCTCGTAGCGACTGCTCACATTCAGCAGCGTCGGGTCGTAACGGGTGGCCGCCTGCTCACGTGCACCGTCCATGGCGCGATTGCCCAAAGCCAAATCCGCATTGCGCAGTTGGCGCTCAATCAGACTCTCCATATCTTGCTGTCCCGCCTGCGCCGCGCCTGAGCTTGCCAGCTCGGCAAAGCGCACCGCCGTGCGGATCTGCGCCGGGGTCAGGCCCTTGCGGCTGGTCAACCGCGCCACAAAGGCATCCGACACCTCAACCCCCGCCAGTGTCTTGCGCACCACCCCCTCGCGGGCGCCCGGCGGTGGGGACTTGAGCTCCAGGTGGTAGGCAAAGCGGCGCCGAAAAGCCGGGTCGATCTGCTCGATCCGGTTCGTCACCCAAATGGTGGGCACGATGTTGGATTCCAAAACCTGATTCACCCAGGCCTTGCCACTAACGCTGCCGTTGGGCGCAGCAACCGCGTCGGCGCGGGCCAACAGATGGGCGGTTTCACTGGAAATGGGGGGGAACACGTCCTCCACCTCGTCAAATAGCAATGCAGCCTGGGCGCTGCCTTTAAGGAACACCTGCGCAATCTGCAGGGAGCGGTAGCGGTCCCGCCCGCTCAGGGAGTTTCCATCGCGGTCGGCATATTCCACCTCGAACAACTCTAGCCCCACCGACTGCGCCACCACTTTTGCCAACTCGGTTTTCCCCGTTCCGGGCGGGCCGTACAGGAGGATATTGACGCCCGCCTCCTTACGCGCCACGGCATTGGCCAAGAGGGAACACAGCACCCGTGCATCCTCGGCCACAAACGCGAAGTCTTCCATGACCAAGGTGCTTTTGGACGACAGCCGGGTGAACACAGCCATCAGCTCTGCCTGGTCGCGGTACTGGCGCATCAGCACCGGCGGCAGTTTTTCACTGACCTTCATCAGGTCCGCCAAGTCGGTAATGTTGTGCTCGGAAATCAGGTTTTCCACCAAACCAATGCGTTCCAGCCGCGAGCCCGCACGCAGCGCATCCCCCAATTCCTGGGGGCTGACACCGGCCACTTCGGCCAATACCGCAAAGGCTTCTGGTGCGTTGTTGACCTTGAACTCCACCAGGATGCCGCGCATATCGCGCTGGTAGCGGGCCAGCGTTCCGTACAGCAACAAGGCCCGCTCGGCTTTGTTGAGTTGCAGCAGGCCTGCCAGCGCGTTGATGTTTTTCTCAATCAGCGTGGATTGTTTCTTTAGGGCGTGGCTCAACCATTCGCCGGTGGCGGCCAGCACAGAGATCAGGTCTTTGGGCTGGTCCTTGACGTATTCATCCAGAAAAAAGAACAACGTGGCTTCGTCATAGGGGCCACGCCAGGCCCCGTGGTTGGCAAGAAACTGCGTGGCATCCAACGCCTCATGGCCGCGCCAAAGTTCATTGCCAAGGCATCGGCGGGACAAGAATTCGCGCAATCGGGTCAGGGCCGATGCAGGCCACACCAGATGGCGCCCCGCCAAACCCACGATGCCGTTGAAGTCGCGGCGCACATTGAAACTCGCCCCTTGGCGGGCCGCCAGGGTCAGCACAAAATGCGAACACATCAGGTCCATCACTGGCGCTTCAGACAAGCCCGGCGACAAAACCAAATGCCCATCGGTGGGTCGGTACAACAAACGCTTGGCCATCAAACGCCTCCAGCACAGGGGTGTGCCGGATTTACGATAACGCAGACGGGCCCAAGAGGGAAGCCCCGGGAGGAAAATAATTCACCCCCCGGAGGGTGGTTTGCGGAGCAGCACTGCGGACAGGTTATTGGTCGGCGTTCGCTGCGGCGATCAGGGCCCGGGCCCACGCTGTGGCCTCATCGAGTTGCTCAAAAATTTCGAATGGTCGGCCGATGTCGATGTAAATAGCGGCGTACCGGGGCATCATCAGACGCCCCCCCTCGACCTCGGGGGCCACAGAAAAAGCCGTGGCGATGGGGATAAATTGCGCAGGTTTGGCGGTGTGCATCAATTCCGAGTAGCGGGCGAACGCCTCTGGGGAGCCGACGGCACTGTTGCGCATCAGACAGATGCTGACCCACGGGCCATGGTGGTTTGCTGCCTGCAATATTTCCAGCTGCGCCACAGCCAAGGACTCAACCAGTTCTTTGTTGAATGGGCCTCGGCACTCGTACAGGAGGATGTCACCCTCAAAGGTAATTTCGACCAGCCCGTGCGGTTGAAACCGGGAAGACGTTACATCCTGGGTGCTTCGACGAACAATACCGTTAGGAGACATAGTGCAGTGGAATAAAAAAAGTCGCGGCCACAGTGGCTGCGTTGTTGGACCAAGTCAGCACTTCCGGCAATATAACAATCTTGGAGGCACTGCGTCACGCAAGTGAGTGCCCGACGCGTCTGGGCCAAGCGGACTGTGGACCTTCTCGCTAGAATCCGTGGAAACAACCATTGTTCAATTTAAGGAACCGTATGTCAGCACCTACTCCCCACACCGCCGCAACCCACGAAGTGGACGCTGTTGAAGCGATCGTTCCCATGATGCCCATCGTTTTGCCCGTGGTGGGTGGCGTTTTGATGCTGTTGCTGGCGTTTATCGCGGTCTCAATGGCCTGATTGCGCAGGCCCCAAAAAGCTGGCCGTGTGCCAGCTTTTTTTTGCCAAAAATAGCCAGAAGCGCTGTAGAACGTGCGCAAGCAGCTA
>CAJASG010000392.1 GCA_903944555.1 uncultured beta proteobacterium | reverse complement strand
CGTCGCTGGGTAGGCTCTGGGCTTAGTCCGCAACTTCTGTAGTTGACCCGGTAGCTTTTGTGGCTGACCCGCAGTGGAGCAGGGGTGGGCACCGCCGTTCGTGTCCCCCGGCCTACGGCCTCCTCCTTGACCTCACTTTGGCGCCCACCCCTACTCCACTGCTACCGTTGCTACCATTGCTACCACCGCGAATGCTGCCACTACTATAGTCATTCGCCTCTTGGGCACCACTACTCGACGTCGGCGCCAGAGGCTAGAAATTGATTCCAAACCAACTGGGCCGCTAAATGTAAGCACGCACCAAACCCGCTGCAGTAGATGGGAGATGGGTTTTGCGTAGGTAAAGGAGGAGGCCGAAGGCCGGGGGACACGAAGCAAAACCCGTCACCCACCTACTGCAGACGCGCACTCTACCAATCCAAACCCCGACTCCCGCAGGCGCAAGCTCAACTACACATGCGAGCAAACGAACGAAACATTCGACAGACTACCCCGCCGGACGCATCCAAACAATACACCGCTCCGCGTCCAACCCCGGCACCACCAGTTGTTCCACGTGAAACACCGCCACATCAGCAGGCAGTGCGGCAATCTCATCCGCAGGGTGCTTACCCTTCATCCCCATCCAGACACCCTGCTCTGCCAGGGCGTCACGGGACCAATTCGTGAAATCGACCAACGAGGCAAAGGCGCGCGAACAGACCACGTCATACGGCTCGGTCAAACTCTCCACCCGCGCATGAATGCCACGCAGATTGGGCAACCGCAATGTGGCAGCCACCTGCTGGATGAACGCAGCCTTCTTGGCAACGGTATCCACGCAATGCACGGTAATATCCGGGCAGCAAATGGCAATCACAATGCCCGGCAACCCGGCACCAGAACCCACATCCAGCAAACGCCGCCCCACCACCGGAGCGGCAGCATCCACCGACAAAGCAGCCAACTGCTTTCGCAGGGGAGCGATCACCGCCAGACTATCCAACAAATGGTGCGTCAACATTTCTGCCGGGTCGCGCACCGCCGTCAGGTTGTAGACCTTGGTCCATTTTTGAATCAGATCCAGGTACGCCAGCAAAGCCGCCACCTGCGCATCATTCAGCACCAAGTCGTCGCATTGCGCCAAACCTTCTCGAAGACCCGCTTCCAGAGCGTGCATTACACAACCTCCTCTGCAGCACCCATCACCGGCTTTCCGACGAAACCCTTGAACCCACTCTTCTTTAAGTGAATCAATAAAAGAGAAATGCTGGCGGGCGTGATGCCCGACATGCGCGACGCTTGACCCAAGGTTTCGGGACGCAGCTTGGTCAGGCGCTGGCGCGCCTCAATACTCAGTGCGGACACTTGCATGTAATCCAACTCCACCGGTAAACGCAGGTTCTCATAGTGCGCCGCACGCTCGACCTCGTCCTTTTGCCGATCGATGTAGCCAGAATACTTGGCCGCGATCTCCACCTGCTCCACCACTGACCCCACGAACGCATCGGACCCGGTCAGTGTTTCACGTGAAACACCCATTGCAACCGGCAACTCGGGAACCGCGTACTTACCACCATCCAAGGACATCAGCGCGGCGTAGCCAATACCGGGGCGGCGCAACAAGTCAGCTAGGTTGTACTCATGCTCAATCGCCTTGCCCAGCACCCGCTCCGACTCAGCAACCGCCAAATTCTTCGGGCTCACCCAGATGGAGCGCAGGCGTTCTGTCTCGACTGACACTGCATCTCGTTTGCGGCTGAACGCATCCCAACGGGCGTCGTCCACCAGACCCAGCTTGCGCCCGGTTTCGGTCAAGCGCGCATCGGCATTGTCTTCGCGCAACTGCAAACGGAACTCAGCACGGCTGGTGAACATGCGGTAGGGCTCGGTGACACCCTTGGTGATCAAGTCATCCACCAACACACCCAGGTAGGCCTCATCGCGCCCCGGCACCCAGGTGTCTTGCGACCAGTCTGCCGAACGCGATGCCTTGGCCCCGGACTGCAGCGCCGCATTGATACCCGCGAACATGCCCTGGGCTGCAGCCTCTTCGTAGCCGGTCGTGCCGTTGATCTG
>CAJASG010000391.1 GCA_903944555.1 uncultured beta proteobacterium | reverse complement strand
GCATGCCCGGTAAAAACAACGGTGCCATCAGCACGATGCCCAGCGGCCACAGGTAGTTCACCAAATTGGCTTGTACCGGTGGCGCGTGGCGCAGCGCAATGAACAGCAGGAAATGGAAGCCAAACAGGCCGTACACGCCAAGCGCCAGCGTGGGCAGTGGCACTTTCCAGCTGGACAGGGACCAACCCGACAGTGGCAAGCCAATCAGGCTACCCACCAGCAGTCCCAGCCCCGTGAGCAAAAACGGCGGCAGGTGCTGCAAGGACACGCCCAAGGGCGCCAGGGTGCCCCACAGGGCGATGGCGCCCAGCGCCAGCAGCGTGGGCGCGCCGGGCCGGTACGAGCGATGGGTCGCGCTGGCTGGGTCCGCCGCCGCGGGTGTGCGGCTCATGTCGGCCGCTGGTCGGTCGATGGTTTTTGCCACAGGTTGATACCGCCGTCCACCGCGTGCTGGTCAATCGCCGCCAGTTCCTCTTTGGAGAATTGCAGGTTCTGCATGGCGGCGACCAGTTCGGTGATCTGTGCCGGGCGGCTGGCGCCAATCAGCGCCGAGGTCACCCGGGCATCGCGCAGCACCCAGGCGGTCGCCATTTGCGCCAGGCTCTGGCCGCGGGCCTGGGCGATGTCGTTGAGGGCGCGCACATGGGTGAGGTTTTGTGCGCTGAGGAACTCGGGCTTGAACGATCCGCCCCCGGGCTGGTTGATTCGCGCATCGGCCGGAACCCCGTGCAGGTATTTGTCGGTCAGCAGGCCCTGCGCCAGGGCGCTGAACGCAATGCAACCCATGCCGGTATCGCTCAATGCATCCAGCAAGTCTTCTTCCACCCAGCGGTTGAGCAGGCTGTAGGACGGCTGATGGATCAGCGCCTTTACACCCATACTTTTCAGCAGGGCGGCAGCCTCGCGCGTCTTGGTGGCGGAATAACTGCTCACGCCCACGTACAGCGCCTTGCCCTGCTGCACGGCACTGGCCAGTGCCCCCATGGTTTCTTCCAGCGGGGTGTCCGGGTCAAAGCGGTGGCTGTAAAAAATGTCCACATAGTCAAGGCCCATGCGCTGCAGGCTTTGGTCCAGGCTGGCCAGCACGTATTTGCGTGAGCCACCGCCCTGGCCGTAGGGGCCGGGCCACATGTCCCAACCCGCCTTGCTGGAGATCAGTAACTCGTCGCGGTAGGGCTTGAAGTCGCGGCGCAGATGCTCCCCAAAATTGGTCTCGGCGCTGCCATAGGGTGGGCCGTAGTTGTTGGCCAGGTCGAAGTGGGTAATGCCCAGATCGAAGGCGGTGCGCAGCATCTGGCGTTGCGCCTCCATCGGCGTGGCATCACCAAAGTTGTGCCACAGGCCCAGCGAGACGGCGGGCAATTTCAAGCCGCTGTGGCCGCACACGCGGTAAGGCATGGTGTCGTAGCGGGTGGGGCTGGCGTGGTAAGTCATGGGTTGGGTTCCGTGGATGGCAGGCGATGCCCATTTTGCCTTGTGTGAGAAAAAGGCGTGGCTGCGTGGGTTGGCGGTGTAACGGCCTCAAAATACGGGCACATGTCGAAATCTTCTACTCCTTCCTCTCCCACCCATCCGGCGGCTCTCGCCAACTTTGCAAGATATGCCAGTTTTGGGTTGACGTTTCTCCTGTGCACCGGCACGTTGGTGTACGGACTGCTTCCGGGGCTGTTGGCGGTGTGTTTGGGCTACCTGTTGACTGCCGCACTGGTGGGGGCGGGGCGCTCGCGGGGGATGCGTCTGATGCCGAACGTTGCCGCGGGCCTGGTCATCTTGCTGCCCGTGATTGCGATTTTGCTGTTTGTGGCCAATGCCCAGGGCATGGTGTTTGGTGCGGTGGCCCAGTACCAGGCGCTCTTGCACCATTTGGCGGGTACCGTCCTGGAAATACGCCAAAAGCTGCCGCCCAATTTGGCCAGCCACTTGCCCGACGAGATCATTGCGGCCCAAACCTGGCTGGCCAACTATCTGCAGTCGCAGGCGCGCGCGCTCACCGGGGCGGGCACGGCAGGTTTGCATGGCAGCCTGCTGGTGTATGTGGGGCTGGTGGTTGGCGCCTTGATTGTCGGCACCCCCGCGTCGAGTTCGCAGGCGCCACTGCGCAAGCGGGCGCGTGAGCGGGCCGTCCATTTCATCGATGCATTTCGACAAATCGTTGTCGCCCAGTTCTGGATTGCGGGGTTCAACGCGGCCTGCACCGCGCTGTTCTTGCTGGTGGCGTTGCCGCTGTTCGGGGTCAGCATGCCCTATGTGGGCCCTTTGGTGGCGCTGACCTTCATTGCGGGATTGATTCCTATCGTCGGCAATTTGCTGTGCAATGGCGTTTTGACGCTTGCCGGGGTGTCGGTGTCGCCGGTGGTGGGTCTGGCCAGCCTGGTGTTTTTGGTGGTGATACACAAGGCCGAGTACGTGATCAACGCCAAGGTGGTGGGCAAACGCACGGGCACTTCGACCTGGGAGCTGCTGGCGGTCATGTTTATTGGCGAGGCCGTCTTCGGTATCGGCGGCTTGGTGGCTGCGCCGTTGTATTACGCTTACGTCAAGAAGGAATTGCAAGTGGCTGGATTGGTCTGAAAACCGCCTTGGGCGCACGTAGAATGTGCGTAGGTAGCTATGAAATAGATAGCATTCTGGTCGGGTTTGTTGGCCCAATGCCAACTTGGCTGTAGCGGCCGATCTTTGAAAGAATTGCGTTCGATGGACAGTTTGATCTTGTTGTTGGTCCTCGGCGTCCTGGCGGCGCTGGGTGTTGCCTTTTACCTGTACATGGACCACCAGGCGCGCGTTCTGCGTACGCGGGTCTTTGACATCCCCGGTGGGTTGCGGTTTGAATCGCATGGTTTTTCGATGGAGGTTCAGAGTAAGACCAAGCAATTGGTGATTCACGCCCGGGCCGGGCACTTGACGCAGACCCCGTTGGCGGGGGGGGAAGATGTGGTGAAGACCGGGGCCTTGGATGTGAGCGTGCCCGCAGCCGGTTTGCAAATCGAAGTCGGGCACGGGCAGGGCCCGACCCAGCCAGCGGGTCATCGCGCTATTACGGTGAACGCCTCGGATGCGCTTACCCATGCCGCCGAAAAACTGTCCGGTGGCCACCGCTCTGTGGTGAAGCTGGGAGGCGTTCCCGAGCCGGTCATTCTGAGTTTCAACAGCTTTGTCAAGCGTGTGCACATTTGGGTAGAGAAAGTGGAGCTCCGGCTGGAGCGAGACCGGGTCGAGCGCCTGCGCAAGGAGGACGAGGTGCTTCAGGCCGCCGAACAGGAGCAATTGCTGGCCGAAGCGCGGGCGAACCTGCCCACCGAGGATGCCCTCACCGAGCAGGACCGCGAGGCCCTGGCCACGGTGCAGATTGCCCAGTGGCGCAAGACTGCGGGTTTTACCGGTGCGAACAGCGAGGTGAACATCGACGAAGAGGGCCGGGTGGCCTGGTTTGTGGACCTGGGCAATGACGGGCGCATCACGCTGCATGCCGATAAGCGCACCATCCACGCCACGTTGTTGGGTGCTGAAATCGCGTCTTTGGGGGGGGAGTTGGAAATCGGCGTGCGCGACGACTATTGGACGGAAGACGAGCCCGGCTTGCGGGTATTTCGGGTTTTCAAAGGTCTGCCACCCAACGAGCG
>CAJASG010000390.1 GCA_903944555.1 uncultured beta proteobacterium | reverse complement strand
TTTCGGCTGGCGCTGTTTTTCTCGGTGGATCCGCTGTTTGATGAATTGTTTGGCGCGCTGCGGGTTGCTGGCTTGTCCACCTTTCATCTGGACGACGTTTGGCCCGGGGTGACGGACAACGGTTGGGTCAGCCTGGCGCTCTACTTGGTAGCGTTCGATTTTGTCAATTATTGGATACACCGCGGGCAGCACCAGTTTGGGTGGTGGTGGAAGCTGCACGCCTTGCACCATTCGCAGCGCCAGATGACGATGTGGACCGACAACCGCAACCACTTGCTGGACGACCTCATTCGCGATGCCCTGATCGTGTTTGTGGCGCAGCTCATCGGCATTCCTCCGGGGCAGTTTGTGGCCGTGGTGGCCCTGACCCAGCTCAGCGAGAGCCTGCAACACGCCAACGTGCGGCTGTGGTTTGGTCGCATCGGTGAGCGCTTATGGGTGAGTCCCCGCTTTCACCGCCTGCACCACAGTATTGGCATTGGGCACGAGTCGGCGGGACGCCAAACGCTGGGGGGGCACAACTTTGGCGTGCTTCTGCCGTGGTGGGATATGGCGTTTGGCACCGCCAATTTTGAGCTGCGGTTTGATGCCACCGGCGTGCGCGACCAGGTCGAGCAGGGCGTGGACTACGGGCGCGGTTTTTGGGCCCAGCAGTGGCTGGGGTTCAAGCGCCTGTGGCCCGGTAGCTGAAGCCCTGGGGTGACGACACGGCCCGTTCTCTCGCGGTATGCTTGTCGGATGAACTTGCTTCTTGATTCTTTTTGGCGTGCGGTGGCTTACTGCATGCACCCCCGCATCATCGTTTTATCTATCCTTCCCCTGATTTTGATGGTGGGCTTGACGGGTGGGGTAGGGTATTTTTTCTGGGAAGCGGCACTGGACCAGGTGGGCAGCATGTTGCAGTCTTCCTCGCTGATTCAAAGCGCGTGGGCTTGGCTGGAACGCATGGGGGCCGGGGAGCTGAAGTCCGTGCTGGCGCCCATGATCGTCATAGCCGTGGCAACGCCTGTGGTGGTGATTGGGTCTTTGCTGGTCGTGGCTTTGCTGATGACGCCGGTCATCGTGCGCATGGTGGCGCGTCGTCGCTTTTCCAGTCTGGAGCGTACCCAGGGCGCCTCATGGCTGCACAGTTTGGCTTGGTCGCTGGCCTCCACGGTGATGGCATTGGTGGCCATTGTGTTGTCAGTCCCGCTGTGGTTTGTGCCGCCGCTGGTGCTGATCGTTCCTCCGCTAATTTGGGGTTGGCTCACCTACCGTGTGATGGCCTTTGATGCGCTGGCCGAGCATGCCACCCCGGATGAGCGGCGCACCATTTTCCGCAGCCACCGGGTGCAACTGGTCGGCATGGGGGTGTTGGCGGGGTATCTGGGCGCGGCGCCCAGCCTGATCTGGTCATTTGGTGTCATGACCATTGTGATGGCGCCCATTTTGGTGCCGGTGTCGATTTGGGTCTACACCCTGATTTTCGCGTTTTCATCGCTCTGGTTTGCCCATTACTGTCTGGCAGCCTTGCACCAGCTTCGGTGCCAGCGCAGTGCGGTGGCGGTGGTTCCGGTGGAGCCCGTCACTGTTGTCGTGCCCGAGGTTGCACTTTTGGAGGCTCCATGAAGTTTGGTCTGGTCATCATTGGGGATGAAATATTGTCGGGCAAACGTGCCGACAAGCACTTGGCAAAGGCCATTGAACTGCTGGGTGCACGGGGCCTGCAGGTGGCGTACGCCGACTATGTCGGGGATGACCCCGATCGCATCACCGCCACTCTGGAGCGGGCCTTTGCCTCCGGCGATGTGGTGTTTTCTTTTGGCGGTATCGGTGCCACGCCGGACGACCATACCCGCCAGTGCGCAGCCCGGGCGCTGGGGTGTGACCTGGTTTTGCACCCCGAGGCTGCCAGCCTGATCCGTGAGCGCATGCAGGATGTGGCGCGCGAACAGGGTCTGCCTTTCGAGCCAGATCGCAGCGACAACCAGCACCGTTTCAACATGGGCATGTTTCCGGTGGGGGCCCAGATCATCCCCAACCCGTTCAACAAAATTGCGGGGTTCTACTGCGCAGCACCCCGTTCGGGCAGCCCAGACACAGGAGCGGGGGTTCACTTTGTCCCCGGCTTTCCGGTCATGGCCTGGCCGATGGTGGAGTGGGTGCTGGACACGCACTACGCGCACCTGTTCGTTCGCGATGCCTGGGTCGAGCAGTCGGTTATCGTGTTTGGCGCCATGGAGGCGACGCTGACCCCGTTGATGGAGGAAATAGAGCGCCAGCATGCCGTGAAGGTATTCAGTTTGCCCAGTGTGGACCATCCCGAATACGGCCGCCATATCGAGCTGGGGGTCAAAGGTACTCCGGCTGCCGTGGATACGGCATATGCGGCTCTGCTGCAGGGGTTACAGGCTTTTAAAGTACAACTCGGCCCTGAATTGGTGCGCAAATAATTACGCACTATTTTTGTGCGCATTGAGGTTCGCCTGTTTTTGGTGCATTTTGATTTCGTTTGAGATGATGTTGCGCTGTTCTTTGATGGCGCGCGTCGGAAAAACGGCCCATCTCAGGGCAAAATAGAGCGCTTTAGCAAAATTGTCTGCAGGCGCGTTTTTGGCATAAAAGCTGCTGTGTGGACTAGGTAATTCTTTTAACAACCGCGTGCATTATTTGCAATAGGAGTATTTGATGGCCAAGACCGTCGCTGACGTGATGAAGATGGTGAAAGAAAACGAAGTCAAGTTTGTTGACTTCCGTTTCACCGATACCCGCGGCAAACAGCAGCACACCACGGTGCCTGTTTCCCATTTTGATGAAGACAAGTTCACGTCGGGTCACGCCTTTGACGGCTCTTCGATCGCCGGTTGGAAGGGTATTGAAGCCTCCGACATGCTGTTGATGCCCGATCCCGCGACCGCCAACATCGACCCCTTCTTCGAAGAAACCACCATCATCATGACCTGTGATGTGGTGGAGCCGAGCGACGGCAAGGCCTACGACCGTGACCCACGCTCCATCGCCAAGCGCGCTGAAGCCTACCTCAAGGCTTCCGGTAATGGTGACACCGCTTACTTCGGTCCCGAGCCAGAATTCTTCATTTTTGACGGCGTTCGCTGGAGCACAGAGCCCAACAACACGTTCTATGAGATCGAAGAATACGAAGCACCTTGGAACACCGGCTCCAAGCTCGAAGGCGGCAACCGCGGCCACCGTCCCACCGTCAAGGGCGGCTACTTCCCCGTGCCTCCAGTCGACAGCACGCAAGACATGCGCGCCGAGATGTCTTTGATTCTGGAGTCCGTTGGTATTCCTGTTGAAGTGTTCCACCATGAAGTGGCAGGCGCTGGCCAGAATGAAATCGGCACCCGCTTCAGCACCTTGGTTGAGCGCGCTGACTGGACCATGCTGCAAAAGTACGTGATCCACAACGTGGCCAATGCCTACGGCAAAACCGCAACCTTCATGCCCAAGCCATACCATGGCGACAACGGCTCCGGCATGTGCAGCGTGGCAAAGGTGCCGAGGTGTGGGGCTGGGGCACTGCTTACGGGTCCAAGAAGGCCGGTCAGCCACCAGAGACAGGAGCCAAATCATGATGCGATATTTCGTTGTAGTGGCGGCATT